>JAHQWY010000493.1 GCA_029856445.1 Promethearchaeia archaeon | reverse complement strand
GTAAAATGGTCAAGCATCGGGGGCTCTGAACCCCTGGACCACGGTTCGAATCCGTGCTGGGCTATTTTTCACTTACTTATTAATAGATCTGTCTATTCACACTTAATTATTTACTCATACAATAATTTTTAAATTAAAGATTCCTAAAAAAATCTAATCTATAATCAATAAAAATCAGAAGAAAGAAATTCTAATGAAAAAATGATTGTTATTGGATGATATTCTTGTAAGGGATCTCGGGATAATACGTACTCTATTTTAGATTAATTTAAAATTTATTATCCAGTCCGTTTAATGATGTGATATCCATACTGTGTTTTTACAGGTTGAGAAATCTCACCTATTTTCAATTTACTGCAAGCATTCCAAAATTCACTTACCATATCTCCTTTTGAAAATTCACCTAAATTTCCGCCTTTTTTTTTACTTGGACAATTAGAATATTTTTGAGCTAAAGTTTCAAATTTTTCTCCTGCTTCTAAATCTTCCCTAATTTCTTTTGCTCTACTAAATTTATCAACTAAAATGTGACTGGCTTTAATTTTACCCCCATGTATTGGATCTCCCCTACTTCCCGAATTCTGTCCAATTGAAGCTTTCGTTTTCTTTTGATATCCTTTTCCATATTTATTTTTTCCCATATAAATATCTCCTACTTAAATAAGAAATTTTAATTTTGGTTAAGTAAAAAGATTTTAGGTTCTTTATTAAGAAAAATTGAGAATTTAATTGACAATTAAATACCTAAAATTTTTGACTTCTTCAATACTGTTTATTTCAACAACAAGTTTTTGGAAATCTTGAACTGGACCTTCAAAAATCATAAAAATTATAGAGTTTTGATTCACAAAATTAACATTCTTACTAACTATTTGCTCTTTATAATCACTTTCAATTCTATTTAATTTTTTCTGTATTAAATTGTCATTAGGGGCAATGAGAATCATATTACCAATAATCCTTTTAGGTATCGGAGCCAATTCGCTAGATAGTTCCATACTTGATATATCCATTGTTGACATTAAACGTAATAATGCATCTCTAATTAATTTAGATTTATTATCATACTGATTTTTTGAAACTAATTTATTGATAAACTTTTTAAGGCTCTCATTTATGCTTATACTTATTATTGGGCTCATTTTTTTCTCACTTCTTAATAATTGAAAGAAAATTAAAGAGTAATCTAATTTTTAATATAAAATATAGTTTCTAAGGTATATAAACTTTATTTTATAGGATTTTGTTGTACTTTTTTATAGTTTAATAGATCTTGCTATAACATTCTTGAAATTCTCGATATCAGAAACTAATTTCTCGGCGTCAGGATCATTAATTTTATCATCTTTTCCATACTTATTTAATTGAGTTAACCAAAACTCCATTCTTCCCAACACAGCTTCATTATCTCCTATAATTTTCCTCACACGGACAAAAGTATCATGTAATTTATTCCTAATATTTTGAGCTTTCCATCTCAACATACAATAATCAGACATTTCAGCTAAATTTTGGGTTATTGCCATCACATCAATAGTTTTCTCACGTTCTTCAGATTTAATCTTCCGAATGATATTAATCTCTTCAAATAACAGTTCAATAATTTTTGCCAAAAAACCTGTTAATTGACCACTATGAGCGGTCCACACACGAACTTCAAGAGATTGATTTGATTCTGAAACGTAAATCCTCGTAACAACTCTACTTCCTGTTGTTTTAGCCTCAGAACAATGCCAACTCTCTGCTTCATATTTGCCTTTCGCATCTTTTCCTTCATGAGATGTTACTGTGCTTACTTCAAAACGTTTTATAGTTCTAACTGCTGCTCTATATGCCAATCTCGGATCGATGTCCGCTATTAAAAATGCTCGAGCATCATTAGGAAGATCTTGAATTGTTATCTGAACGTCCTCGATAGTAGATAAACAAGAAACTACAAGAGGACATTTGATTTGAACTTCGCGTTTTTTGATATGGACGGTCTTTTTGACTCCTGCTGCTGTTTTGTAGATAACATCTCCTCCAATTGAGGAAATACCACATTCTTTTGGCTCTAAATAGAAATCAACGCCCCTGGAATTTTTAGCCTCAATAACTGGGATATTAATCAATGGGTTTTTA
>JAHQWY010000099.1 GCA_029856445.1 Promethearchaeia archaeon | reverse complement strand
AGCATTATGGAAGCATCAGATGATGATGTAAATGTAGAAATAAAACCAGATGACATGTCTTTGTTGATGTATACATCTGGAACGACGGGATTACCAAAAGCGACAACTTCTTTCTATAGAGGTTTGATTGGGTTTTCTCTTCTTGGATCTGCATTTGTTGCATACGGAATGGGACGTCCAGGGGACACATTCTTTACTTGTTTACCACTTTTCCATGGAAATGCACTAGGGTTATCAACCATGCCCGCATATGTGGCAGAATTTCCCCTTGTGCTTTCTAAGAGATTTTCCGCTTCAAGATTCTGGGATATAATACGCAAATATGGTGTAACCAACTTCAATTTACTTGGTTCGATGCCACAGTATTTAATGAAGCAACCTGAACGCCCAAATGACAAAGAACACAAAGTTTGGCGTGTTAATTCAGCTGCCTGTCCTAAGGAGCTTGTAAAAGCTTTCGAAGAACGATTTAATGTAAAATTATACGAAGGTTATGGGGCCGTTGATGGTGCAGGCTTCAGTTTAGGGACTGGAGGTGATCCAAATGCCCCAGTAGGTTCAATGGGGAGACCGGGTCCGGGAGTTACTGCTGAAATTGTGGATGATGATATGAATATTCTACCTCCAAACACTCCTGGAGAACTCGTTTTCTTAATTAAAGAGGAAGAAAAAGCAACAAGAAAAGTTTCTTATTATAAAAACCCAGAAGCATCAGAAGCTCGCAGACAAGTAGCTTCAGATGGAACAATGTGGTTTCTCACTGGAGATGTAGCAACTAAGGATGAGAATGGATGGTTCTTTTTTGTAGATCGAAAGAAAGATTCAATTCGAAGGAAGGGGGAAAATATAGCTGCTTGGAGTATTGAAAGAGTTATCAATGAACATGAAAAGGTACTTGAATCAGCCGCTTATGGAATTAAAGGTCATCAAGTTGGAGAAGACTATGCCGAAGATGAGGTTATGGTTGCAGTAGTATTACAACCAGGTCAAACAATGACTCCTGAAGAATTATTAGATTATGTTCAAGATAAATTAGCCTATTTCCAAATACCTCGCTTCATCGATTTTGTGGATGAATTGCCGAAGTCGAAGGTCCATCGAATAATGAAGAGATTTCTAAAAGAACGCGGAGTCGTTGATACGACTTATGATCGAGAAAAAGCTGGTTATGAGATAAAACGATAGCACTTTGAGACTAAGTTTTTTATCTTTTTATTTTTTTATTATATTTATTTCTGATTTGAGTGATGTTATTTAAATCCAAAAAATAATGTAAATCTATAACAAACTATTTAATGAGATTTGAAACTATGAATAAAAAACCAAATATCGTTTTAATCTTTCCGGATCAACACAGAGGCGATATTTTGGGATGTATGGGTGATTCAGTAGTGATTACACCAAATCTTGATAAGCTTGCATCTGAAGGAGTGGTGTTTACTGAATGTTTTACCAATTCACCATTATGCATACCTGCTAGGGCTACTCTGATGACAGGAAAATATGTTAGTGACCATGGGATAATTAATAATAATATGGAGGCCAGTAGCTCAAGTCAAAGTCATGTTAGGAATATTCGAGACGCGGGATACCACACAGCTGTAATAGGAAAAACCCATTTATATGTACATGGGGCAAATTTGGGATGGAGCCATACCAATGATAAAATCGATGTTTTAAAGGAATGGGGGTTTGAAGATATCCATGAAATCACCGGACCTATTGCTTCAGCTAGGATAAATTCTCCTTATACTGATTATTTAGAAGAAAAAGGATTGTTAAAAGCCCATCGTAAGTATTTAATAGATTATTGGTCAGAATGGTCACGTGGTGAAGCTAAACCATGGGAATTGCCTCCCTCTCCCCTCCCCTCCGAAGATCAATTAGATAGCTACACGGGCAAAAAGGCTGTAGAATGGATACATAGTTATAATGGTGAGAAACCTTTCTACCTTCAAATTTGCTTTCCAGGACCGCATGATCCTTTTGATTCGACACAAGAATATCGAGATAAATATAAAGCACAAGAGATGCCTGTAGGAATTTTAGAACACCCAAAACAACCTTATCCCGGCAATGTTCAATTTGTATTGAACTGGAGCGGGCTTGATGGGATGACCCAAGCTCAAAATCAACTAATGAAAACTTTCTATTATGGTAAAATAACTTTAATTGATGAGTGGGTAGGGAAGATTATGAAGGCGTTAGAAGAAAAAGGATTAATGGATAATACTTGGATTATTTACACTTCTGATCATGGTGAAATGCTCGGGGATCATATGATGAGTCATAAAATTGTATTTTATGAAGGAGCTTTAAGGATCCCACTTATCATTAGACCTCCTGGTGGAATGAGTGGATGGCAGAGTAAAGGTCTTACCGATCAAATCGATATTGCTACTTCTTTAATGGATATAGCTAATGCAAGGCCTTTAGAAAACTGTGAAGGAAGATCCTTGATTCCTCAAGTTCTAGCTGGATCTGAGAGTGAAGACGCACAAGAAGGAAAAGATGTTGTATTTAGCCAAGTTCTTAGCTATACTATGGTTAGAAATGAACATTATAAATTAGTTGTAAGATCCCGTAATTTAGAACCTGTAGAATTCTATGATCTTAAAAAAGATCCAAAAGAGTCAGAAAATAAGTTCAAAGATCCGTCAATTCAAGTAATTAGAGAACAACTAATTGACAATCACATAAGAAAAGTATTGAATCATACTAAAAAAGATTAAATGCATAAAATTAAAGAGTAAATGAGTTAAAAAGATAAATTTTTATTCTTTCTAATTTAATATTTTTTTATTTGAAGATACCACAATAAATCTCAAAAAGAGGATTTTAAAAACATAAGAGGCTATAAAATTGTCTGATTTTAAGATGACAGCAACAACAACCTTTAATGATGTTGTGAAAAATAAAGCTGAAACTGTAGGTGATAAGGTTTTTTTAACTTATATTCGAGATTTTGATAAGGGACTCGATGAAAAATATACTTATCGGGATATGCATTTATATTCAAATCGGTTAGCAAATGGATTATCAAAATTTGGATTGAAAGCAGGAGTTGGGCTTTCATTGATGGAAGTTAATTCTCCTGAATTTTTGTTTACTTTATTTGCAACATGGAAACTTGGGGGATATGTTGTGTTAATTAATACTGCTTTAAAGGGAGTGACATTACAGTACATTATTGATCATAGTGACTCAAAGATCCTAGTAATACATTGGAGCATGATTGATGCCTATTTGGACATTAAAGAGGATTTACCAAAAATTAAACATGTTATAGTGGAAATGAATGAAGCACCAGAAGATTTTAAGCTTCCAGATGGCATGATTTCATTTCAAGAATTAATGCAATCACCTGAAGATGATATAGAGGCTAAATTTGATTTTGAAGAAAAAAGTTACCTTATGTATACTTCAGGCACCACAGGACCACCAAAGGCTACTACTTTTTTCTATAATAAAACCATTGCGGGTAACGCTTTACAGACAGCTGCTGGCTTAGTAAGATTATTTTTAGGTGGTGAAGATAACGTTATGTTCACTTGTTTGCCTTTATTTCACGGAAACGCTCTACAAATAACAACTCTTCCGGGATATTTTACAGAAACTCCTGTGGTTATTTCTAAAAGATTTAGTGCAAGTCGACATTGGGATATATGCAGGAAATATAATGTTACCACCTTTAATTTATTAGGAGCCATGCCACAATTCATATTAAAGCAACCAGAACGTCCTAATGATGCTGAAAATAAGGTAAAATTAATTGTTTCAGCCGCATGTCCTAAAGAGTTGGTAATACCCTTTGAGAAACGTTTTAATGTTGAAATTAAAGAATTTTATGGTGCTGTTGACGGAGGAGGTTACATACTCGGTCCTTTTTTCCAAAAAAATGTTCCTGTAGGTTCAATGGGTAAACCTTTAGGAGGTACTAAAGCAGGTATTATGGATGAGAAAGGAAATTTATTAGGACCTGATGAGGTAGGAGAATTAGTCTTTTTAGTAAACAGAGGAGAGATAGAAATGCGGAAAGTTACTTATTATAAAGATAAAACTTCCACTGAAGATAAAATCCGCGAAGCAAATGATGGAAACTTATGGCTTCATACAGGAGATTTAGCTACGATGGATGCCGATGGTTGGTTTTATTTTGTAGATAGGAAAAAGGACTCTATTAGGCGTAGGGGTGAGAATATTTCACCGTGGTCAGTCGAACGTGTAATAAATCAGCATGAAAAAGTATTAGAATCCGCTGCCTATGCAGTCCAACCTGAAGGAATAGTCGAAGATGAGGTAATGGTTTCGGTAGTATTAAAACCAGGTGAATCTATGACACCAGAAGAATTACTTGATTATTGTCAGGATAAAATGGCTTACTTTATGGTACCCAGATTTATCAATTTCATTGATGCACTTCCTAAAAGTGAAGTACACAGGACCTTGAAACAGATCCTTAAAGATAAAGGAGTAACTGAAACAACTTACGATAGAGAAGCAGCTGGTTATGAAGTAAAAAAATAAACGAACGTTTTTTATTCTTCTTTTTTATTTTTGTCATAATAGTTTTATTCTTGCTAGCTTTCTTCTAGACAAAAAATATTGTGGGTATTAAATTATGAATACGTACAAATTTATTATAGTAGATGAACCCGATAAATATATAAACCGCATTACACTAAATAGACCCGAAAAACGCAATGCTTTAAACAATCAATTAAGAGGAGAAGTCTTTGATGCACTTGAAAAAGCAGATATGAATAAGGAAATTCGAGTAACAATAATAAAGGGAGCAGGTACATGTTTCTCGGCAGGATATGATTTAGGTTCCGATCTAAGAAGGGATCGTCCCTGGTTTACTTCACCTGAACTTGGATTAAGAAGTTTTTCATGGGCTCGACATGTTACAGAAGGTTGGTTTAAAATGTGGGACATGTCTAAGCCTATTATAGCACAAGTTCATGGATATTGTTTAGCAGGCGCAAGTGAAATGGTTACAGGTTGTGATCTAGTATATGTAGCAGATGATGCCCAGATCGGATATCCTGCTGTTAGATCAATATCTCCCCCAGATCTACAATATCCTGCTTGGTTGATGGGTATGAGGGCAGCAATGGAGTATATGTTAACTGGTTCCTCTCTCAGTGGAAAAGAAGCAGCACGAGTAGGTTGGGCAAATAGATCCTTTCCCGCTGAAATATTAGAAGAAAAAGTATTAGAAATGGCTAGAAGTGTTGCCAATATTCCTCCTGACCTACAAATACTTAATAAAAGGAGTGTACATCAAGCTATGGAGATTATGGGTATTCGGAATGCTCTGCGTGCTGGACATCCTTTTGTATCTTTAGCACATTATACAAAATCAAATGAAGAATTTATTAGACAAATGTATTCTGGAGAGGGTCTAACTAAAGCCTTTTCAGAACGGGATGGTAAATGGGGGGATTATCGAACCAAAAAATCACCCTGAATTCACTCCAAAATACTTCTATTTTACGTTTTTTTAATTTTAAAACTCTTTTAGTTTTACTTTGAATAATTGAAGAAACACGATAGATACAATATAAAATAATCCCATAGATGCCATTCCTAATGTAAGAATGATAGGATTTTTTGAATTTGAACCTCGAAATATGAATCCATAAAATGTGGAAGAAATTGCGGCGAGTAGACTAGTTGAAAACATAAAGAGACCATAATATGCTCCTGAAAGTTGTGTGACTGCTTGGTCTTTATCAATTAAATCCTTTTCATTTTTAACTATGTACATTTCAGCAGCTCTATCCACCAACTCATTTAGTAATGGCTGACTAAAAATACCAGTTGCATACATGCTTCCTAAGACCGTACCAAATGACAGTATAAATAGCATCATTCTTAAAACTATAGGCATATCAAATAGAAAAAACAATTCAAAGAATGCCGCAATAATGATGACTATAATATTGAGTTTATAGGTTTTAAGAAGTTTTGCTTGTTTCCTCATAATTAATTTCCAAATATAAAGCCATATAAACTTTGTAGAGATACTAATTACAATGTACCATATATAAAGGTCGCTGATTTCCTCTGGAAGTAGGTTTTGTCCTAGAACGAAAGCAATGAAGGGGATTATTGTAAAAACAAGAGCAAATTGACTTGTCTGACCAGTTACCCCTGCAACTAAGTATTTCATGTACTCTTTATCCTTGGCTGGGATGAACAGATTTTTAAACGTGTTTTTTATAGTTCTCTTTTCAAAATTCGATTTATCTGAATGAAATCTCTCATCAATAGAAAAGAATGATATTAGTATGCAAATGGCTGCAAATATCCCAAAAACAATAGAAATAGAGGGCATGATTTTAATTATAAACTTTCCACTATTTGTCCAATATCTTGTATAGGTAGGGTCTTCTAGTAGACTTTGGAGAATATTGGGAAATGCTATACTTATAATTGAGCCCGCAACTCTTAAGTTTGCGTTAATCATAGCTGCTTTCTTTCTATTTTTAAAAGTTTGGGAGATTTCGGGAAGAACTGAACTATATACAATCATCATAAGACTCCCAAACACACCCTTTATCATATTCATAGACCAATACCAAATAGCCGTAGGCAAAAAAATAACTGTATTATCCACAACTTCAGCTTCAGGCGGCTTCCAGGGAGGTAAGTAAACCAATATTGCAGAAATGAGCCAAAATGGTAATCCAATTAGAAGATAAGGTCTTCTTTTACCTATCTTTCTCGGTCTAGTGTTGTCTAATACTACTCCAAAAATTATGCTTGAAAATGCCATTGTTAGCATATTTATTGTTGTCCCAACCGAGACAAAAAGTGAATCCAGTCCGAGAGTATATACATAGAAATTATAAGAGTATGATTCTGTTACAAACAACAGTAACATCATTCCAAAGTTTCCTAACGAATACCCTCCCAATCTTATTCCGTGGAGTTCTCTTAATGAAGGTAGGTTCTCCTCTATTTTCTCCATAGTTATGGAAGAATAATTAATGAATTTTTTTTTAAAAAGTATTGAATAATTAATTAATTGTTCTTTGTAAATATAAAGCTTAAACAATAAGCGAAAATTTCGCTTTTTTTTAATTATCTGATAAGAATAAATTAGAAAAGTAAAAAACAAGTTACAAATTTTGATTATTTATGACTTTAGCTTTAAAGAATATTACAATTTTAGATTTGTCGCGAATGCTTCCAGGGCCGTATTGTACAATGATCTTATCTGATCTCGGAGCAAATGTCATTCATGTAGAAAATCCTGGTGACCCTATGAGTAATCTCCCTCCATTTTTTCAGAAAGAAGGGTATAGCGAGAGCGCTTTTAATGCAGTTCTTATGAGAAATAAAAAATCAATTACAATAAATTTAAAATCTGAAGAAGGAAAAAAAATTTTTTATGAGTTAGTGAAGAAAGCTGACGTTGTTATGGACACATTTAGACCAAAAGTCATGGAAAGGTTAAAAATCGACCATAAAACTCTATCATCCATAAATCCATCAATAATTTGTTGTTCTATGACAGGTTACGGACAAGATGGACCCTATGAACAAATCGCAGGGCATGATATTAATTATATTGCAGTTGCAGGAGTATTAGATGCTACAAGGGAAAGATATGAGCTTGGTAAGGATGATCAAGAACGAAGACCGATTCCTCCGGGAGTCTCAGTAGGTGATATTGGCGGTGCTTTAGTTTCTGTAATTGGTATACTCGGAGCTCTATTTGAGAGAGAAAGCAATCCTGAAAAAAGAGGTCAATATGTTGATATCTCAATGACAGATTCTGTTTTCTTTTTCAATCCACTAGCTGCTGCGAGCAAATTTGTAAGAGATTTAAGGGAGAAGCCGGAAGAATCAATACAAAGAGCAAAAACGGGCGGAGGATCACCATACTATTATGCCTATAAAACAAAGGATGATAGATATATAGCTGTTGGAGCTATGGAACCGAAATTTTGGCAGGGACTGTGTGATGGATTAAATCGACCAGATTTGAAACCAAAAATGTGGGTTCAGGGAGAAGAAAAAGAAATAGTATTTAAAGAATTGGAAAGCGAATTTCTTAAGAAAACTACAGAAGAATGGCTTGAAGTTTTCAAAAATTTTGATACGTGCATATCCCCTGTTAAGAATTATTTTGAAGCATGTGAAGATCCTCAGATTAAAGCTCGTAATATGATTGTTAAAATGGAGCACCCTATCTTCGGAGAAATTCAGAATCTAGCTTCACCCATAAAGATGTCACGGACTCCCCCTAGAATACGAAGTCTTGCTCCTAAAACAGGTCAACACACAGAAGAAATCTTGAAATCTCTTAATTATTCAGAAAAAGACATTCAAAATTTAAAAGAAAAAAAGATAATATAATTTTTTTTCATAAATTTAATTTCGTTATTAAGATGTTTAAATATTCAGTCCTCTAATTCCTCAAAAATAGAGAAGGGATTCTCTTCTTGTTCCTCAAGCAATGTGTTGGAGGTAGCTTCCGTTTCACGAGATTGCCCCTCAGCGTTTAAAAACATATTCATTCTCGCTTTCGAGGCAGGTAATGCAACAGATTGACCAAATAGGTATTGTTCTTCTAAAAGTGCTTCTTCAAGAGGCAAATCTACTCCTGCTAATACGGATTTTTTTGCAAGAGCTATTGATTCAAGAGGAAATGTTGCTATTCTATAAGCTAGATTTTCAACATAAAGGGTTAATTTATCTGGAGGAAGTGCACGATTTATCAACCCATAAAGCTCAGCTGTTTCAGCAGGGAAATCATGTCCTCCAAGTACAACTTCCATTGCTCGTCTTCGCCCAATTTCGCGGGGAATTCTAATTGTTCCCCCACCTCCAGGTATTATTCCTACCCCAATTTCTGGTTGAGCAAATATAGCTTTTCCTTTCTCCCCAAATATCATATCAAAACTTTGAATGACTTCAAATCCTCCACCTCGAACTATACCTTCCACTTTAGCAATTGAAACTTTTGGCATAGTGCGATACAACTCATTAATCATATGACCTGTACCTTCTAAGCTTGTTTTTTTAGGTGCAGCTTCATCAGGCATTACCACTAATCCTTTGACATCGAAGTGAGCTATAAAGAAATCAGGATCAGCGCTATCGAATACAATAACTCGAACATTGTCATCATTCTTAACTGTATTTGCAAGCATGGCAAATTCCATAATCATTTGCATATTTAAAAGATTCATTGGTGGATTATCAATGGTGACAAATGCAACTCCCCTATCTATTCTTACTTTAAACAATTTAAAACCGTCATAACTCATTTTTTTTTCACCTTTAGTATTCAAAAGACCATTAATTCTTTAACTATTCATAAAGATTCTTATTTTATGAACTTACTTTAAATGAAACTAGTAGCTTTTAGGTAAAAAGAAAAGAGCTTGTCAAAAAAATGAACAAAAGATTTTTATTCTCCCAATAGTTTTTTTAATTCTTCTAAATATCTCCTTGGCCATAATTCGAAATCTCGTGTCTGCAAACCTGAATCGAGAGCCTGATTCATTTGGCCTTTAGATTCCTGTAATGAAGCTGCTATAGCAAAAAGATGTCCTTCTTCAAGCAATGCTTCTTTTCTAGGCAATTCCTCTGCAACAACAACAGATTGTTTTATAAGAGCTATTGTTTTTGTCGGGATATTTGCAATACTAGCTGCGAGTATTTCTACAAATTGTCCAATCTTATCTGCAGGTAAAGCCCTGTTAATCCACCCATATCGCTCTGCCATTTCAGCCGAATAGGGCATCTTACCTAACATAACTTCTAATGCTCTTGACCTTCCCATCAAACGTGTTAACCAATGTGTTCCTCCCCCACCTGGAATGATTCCTACTCCTGCTTCAGTTTGGGAAAAAACAGCCTTTCCAATCGCACCAAATCTCATATCCATGGATAATGCAAACTCATTTCCCCCTCCTCCAACGATTCCTTCGATTTTTGCTATTGTAACCTTTGGTAATGTTCTAAATTCCATAAAATACTTTTTCCAGCCTGTTAATTCTGTTGCCACTGGTCCAGGTTCTTCTGGAAAGTCTGTCAAAGCTGTCACGTCGAAATGTGAAATAAAAAATTCTGGATCTGCACTTTGAAAAACAATAACTTTTACGTCATCATCTGTTTTGACTTGGGTGAAAAACCGTTCCATATCTTCCAGAAAATTCATATCAATCAAATTTACGGGGGGATTATCTATTGTTACCCACGCTATTGCATTCTTAACTTCAATTTTCCATACATTATAATCTTTATATTCCATTTTTTTCATCAATGTTTTTTTAATTGTATTATTATTTGGGACTAAATATCAAATAAGAATTTTTGTTATACAAGATTTTTTTGGGGTAATTAAATCAGTTTAAGAACCTTATTCTTGAATATTATAGGAAACAAGCCAAAAATATTTTAGAAGTTTCATCTTAAAATTTTTAATTTTACTACCAAGAGTTTCGAGAATTTCTTGTTTAGTAGGAAAATTTTTCAATACTTCATATTCTCGACC
>JAHQWY010000492.1 GCA_029856445.1 Promethearchaeia archaeon | reverse complement strand
GATGGTGTTTTTACCTTTTTTAACGATTCTTTTATAGATCTTGTAGGGTATCAAAGAGAAGAATTATTAGGAGTAAATTATCAGATATTTGTTGATGAAGAAAACAAAAACAAAATTCGAAATGCCTATATTCAAGTAGAAGAAACAGGACAACCAAGAACTAACTTTCAATTTCAATTTCGTAACAAAAAAGGATATTTTGTTACATTAGAATCTTCAATATATTTACGATATGATGTTAATGGAACTCCAATTGGTTTTAGCGGTATAGCACGAGATATAACAGAAGAATTTATACTAGAACAAAAGCTTAAAGAATCTGAACAAAAATATCATCATTTATTTGAGAATTCCCCTTATGCCATATGGTTAATGGATAAGGATGGGACTATTTTGGACTCTAATTCAACAATATTAAATATACTTTCAGTCTTAACAATAGAAGATATTATAGGGAAAAAGTTTACTGAAGTTCTTACATTCTTAGAAAGACCAGATGACCTAATAAATATGCTGAAGAAACGTTTTGATAAATTTCTGAAAGGTGATAAATTAGAACCATTAGAGTTTCAAATAACTAGACTTGATGGAAAAAAAATTTGGTTATCAATTCAAACTTCTCTTGTAAAAATTGGGCATAAAACACTTATTCATGCTATTATTCAAGATATAACAGATTTGAAAAATTCTGAAGAGGAATTAAAAGTATTAAATGAACAACTCGAACAAATAATCCTTGAGAGAACTAAAGAACTTAGAGAATCAGAGGAAAAATTTAGGACTATTACGGAGCAAACATCTCTAGGTATTGCTATTTTGCAGGATGGATACGTAATTTACACTAATCAAGCAATATTTGAAATTACTGGATATTCAGTTAATGAAATAAATGGATGGGATAGAAATGAATTCATGAAAAAGATTCATCCTGATGATTTACCTTATGTTTTAAAGCAATTATCGAGAAATATGGATGCAGAAACAGATCAAATGTCTCATTATATTGCTAGAATATTTGATTCTTCAAATAAGATTAAATGGATTGAATTACATTCAAAGGGAATAAAATATCAAGATAAGATCGCCGACCTAATAACATTCATAGATATAACTGAAAAGCGTATTGCTGAACAAAAGTTAATGGAATCTGAGCGAAAATTTCGACATCTATATGAAAACGCTCCTTATGGTATTGTTCTTTTAAATTCAGAGGGTAACATCATTGATATAAATTCTACAATCCCAATGATGTTTGGATATGACAAAAAAGATCTTATCGGGAATAATTATTTTTCTTTAATTGGCATATATCCTTCAGATACTAAAATTGCTTTACATAAATTACCTGATTTATTATCACGAAGAATTACTTCAAATTCAAAAGTTTTACCTAATCTAACAGAAATTTATAAAAAAGATGGCACACGATCTTGGGTTCAATCTGAACTTTCAACAATTGAATTAGATGAAGAAATAATTCATCAAATCAGTATCCAAGATATTACAGAAAAAAGAAACGCTGAAGAAAAGTTGAGGGAATCTGAACGGCAATATCGTACAACAATCAATTCAATCGGTGACCCACTCCATGTTGTAGATAGGGAGCTAAGAATTATATTAATAAACAAACCATTTGAAAATTGGTTGAATAGATTAAATTTTGATGAGAATGTCATTGGGAAAAATATATTTGAAGCCTTTCCATTCTTGTCATCTAATGTACGCAAAGAATATGAGCAAGTCTTTGATAATGGTGAACCACTTGTAACATCGGAAATTAATACATTGGATGGTCATGATGTAATCACTGAAACTAGAAAAATTCCCATCTTCATTGAAGGTGAAATCGAGCAAATTATTACTATAATCAGAGATATTACAGAAAGAAAGGAAATGGAAAACCAATTGAAGGATTCAGAAGAAAAATATCGAAACATGGTTAATAACTTGGATGTAGGATTTTATAAGGGTGAATATAAAGGTAAGTTATTGATGCATAATCAAGCATTAAATAGAATTTTAGGAATTAAGCCACATGAAAGTATTTTAGGTATGGAGGCATCTCGCTTTTTTGCTAATGAACAGATCCAAAAGCAATATTATAAAGAATTAGATAAGAAAGGTTTT
>JAHQWY010000491.1 GCA_029856445.1 Promethearchaeia archaeon | reverse complement strand
AAAATTATACATTTTCAAAATGATTATTTAATTATCGTAGATCCTATTGATAAAAACAGAAATGTCGCCTCTGCTATATCAGAAAAGGCATATAAATATTGTAATTATAGAATCAGTGAATTTTTAAAAAAACCAAGAAAAGTTTTTTTTGAAAAAAAACCAATTGCAGAAGCAGACATAGAAGATTTAAAAGATCCTATTTTCTCAAATATATTTATTGTAGAGTTAAAAAATAAGAAAAAGGATATTCATTATACGATAAATAGAGATAAATTATATTCAATAGGGGAGAGCATTGTGGTTAATGGAGAAAAAGAATTTACCCATGAAGAGAGATTTGGTAAAATTATTTTTGAAGTATATTTTGAAGATGAAATTGATGAATATAACCTTGCAATTTATTGCGAGAAACCAGATATCTCTCAAACCTATCCTCGTAAAGGTCCTCCAATTAAAGAAACTATCCATGCACAAAATTTCAAAAAAAAAAATCCCCAGTACTTTGAAAAAAATGGATATTTATGGGTGAAAACTCATAGAGAATTCAATAGTTTCATTGACTTTCTAAAAGATTTCATAAAAAGTAAAATAACAGATAATTTTGAATTTGTTAATATTGATAAATCATTCGCGACAACGACCTCCTCAGGAAAAAAAGCTTTAACTATTCTTACTGAAATGATCTTACCATTTTATCTTTAAAATCATAGGAATTAATACTTTCTCCTTTGAAACTGAAATTATTTTAAAATATTCATGAGATACCGTAATTACAAATAAAAAGACAGTCAAAGCTGAGAAACTAATACTTATTGTTTTTCTAAAACCTAAAATCCTATGAATTTAATAGTCAAAATATTAATAGACTTGGTTTTTGTAAATCTACCCTTATGTTGAAATACTATGAAATTAGAGAAAATCAACAATTTTTAGCTTAAATTCAAAAAATTTTTATGATTTCACGTATTCTATACTTCAATTATAACAAAAAAATTTGAACAAAGTGAATTAATCATGGTTAAAGTTAAGAACCCAGAGGAGATCGCTAAACTAGTAACTTCTGGCTCATATGAAAAGAAGCGTATATTTTCGATTACAGCACACATAGATCATGGGAAGACAACTGCTACAGATTATCTTTTAAGGCGTGCAGGGCTTATGCGTCCTGAAGATGCCGGACAACTTCAAATGACTGACTCAGATGACGAAGAACAAGAAAGAGGAATAACAATATTTACAAGTGTAGTTCTCCTCGCGTTTACTGACCCCCGAAAGCCAGATGATACTGAACCATATATTATTCAATTAAATGATACCCCGGGACATATTAGCTTTACAGGAGAAGTATCACGAGCACTCAGAGGAAGCGATGGTGCGATAATTTTAGTTGATGCTCTTGAGGGAGTAATGACTCAGACAGAGACTAATATTAGGTTATCTGTTGGAGAAGAACTTTGTAAACCTGTTTTATTTATTAATAAAGTGGACAGATTAATAAGTGAACTAAAGTTAAGTCCTAAAGATACTTTTGCTAAAATAGATAAAATTACACGAGAAGTTAATGATCTAATTAAAAAGGTTCGACCTGAAGGTTCGGATTGGTCAATTGATTTTGCGAAAAATTCAGTAGCAGTTGGTTCTGCTAAGCATGGTTGGGGTTTTACTTATGAAATCTTACTAGAAAAAGGATTAAAACCTCAAGACGTTTTTGCAAAATACAATGAAGGAGATATTCAATGGTTAAGAGATAATCTCCCCTTAGATGAACCAATGTTAAGAATGATCGTCGATCATCTACCTGATCCAATTACTGCATCTAAGTATAGAATACCTCATATTTGGGGAGGTGATTTAAAAACTGAAATTGGTCAATCACTTCAGAAGAGTGATCCTAATGGACCACTTTATGGGATGATTACAAAAATTTTTTTAGATCCAAAGAGGAACTATCAAGCCACACTTATCGGGCGCGTATTTTCAGGAACATTTGATCAGACAGATTCGATTTATTTGATTAATAGTGATTCAAGTAATCGAGTAAAGCGGCTTGGTGTTATGGAGATAACTGATATTTTAGATATCCCCAGAATCCCCGCCGGTAACTTATTTGCGTTATTTGGTTTTGTGTGTCCGGCTGG
>JAHQWY010000098.1 GCA_029856445.1 Promethearchaeia archaeon | reverse complement strand
TCGCCTTAATTGCTGCCACTGTAGCTCTCACATAATGACCTTCATCAAGCATTCGAGCTATTTGTGCTGTAGCGATTCTATTTAATTCTAAATCCATAAACATCTCACTTAACTTAAACGAGACTCCTTCAAATGAATAGATTGTTTTCCCAAATTGTTCACGTTTGTGAGCATATTTATATGCAACTTCAAAGGCACTCCTAGCTAAACCAAGATATTGAGATGCTGTAAAGGTTCTTTCCCCATCGAGACCAAACATTAATACCTCAACTCCTTCATTTTCTTTATATAATAAATTTTCTACAGGAACTTTGCAATTGGTAAATCGAAGATGAGAGTTTGGCATCCCTCTCCTTCCCATGTAGGTATAATCTTTTAAAACTTCAAACCCAGGTGTATCTGTTTCAAAAATAAATGCTGATATACCTTGTTGTCTTCTTACCTGATCATTAGTCACGGCATACAAAACAAGATAATCGGCAACACTTCCATTCGTAATGAAACATTTTTCACCATTTAATATATAATAATCCCCTTCTCTCTTAGCTCTCAAATTCATCCCACCTACAGCATCAGATCCACCTGTCGGTTCAGTTATACCTATTGCTCCAATTTTAGAACCATCAGCAATACCCGATAAATACTTCTCTTTTTGTTCAGGGGTTCCATATTCAATAACTGGAGCTGCAAATAAACAAGATGAAGCACCAAATATCGTTGCGATAGCATAATTAAAAGCAGTTAACTCTTCACCAAAAATAACACGATATAAAACCCCTTTCCCTAAACCACCTATTTCTTCAGGAATCAAAATATTCAAATAGGGTTTCATTTTCCGTAACGTTTCAACTGCCAATTCTGTATTTCGTTCTTTATCTATCTTATCTGCTATAGGGTCAATATTATTCTGACACCACTCGCGAACTTCCATACGAAAATCGTTTTCTTCTTTAGAAAAATAATGTAATCTGTCGGGCATACATGAATATCCATATTTTAGTTCTAAATCTTCAAAATGTATTTGTCCTTGCATTTTAATCGCTAGTAAATATGATTATCTGTTAAATTCTAAAATTAAGGATGTTTAATTAATTTTTTTTAATATCAAACTATAAAATTTATGTTTCAATTCCCAATCATATAAAAAAATGAGATAGAACTAATATGGAATATACTACACTTGGCCGTACAGGACTAAAAGTAAGTGTTATGGGTTTAGGTTGCGGAGGACCAAGTAGAATAGGGCAAAGTGCAGGAATTAGTGAAGCAGATTCAATCCGAATAGTAAAACACGCTTTAGAATCAGGGATTAATTTCATTGACACAGCTGAAGTATATCGGACAGAACATATTGTAGGAAAGGGTATTAAAAACGTTGACCGAGAAAATATCATAATTTCAACTAAAAAATCAACCTGGGGGACTTTAACTCCTAAAGATGTACAGAAAAGTTTTGAAAGGAGTCTCGAGAACCTTGGTACAGATTATATTGATATTTATCATTTACACGGAGTTATTCTGAAGGATTATGATTATCTTTATTCCGAAATAGTACCTACACTTCTAGAATTAAAAGATCAGGATAAAATACATTTTCTAGGCATCACGGAAAGATTTAATCCAGATCCAAATCATTCTATGCTTCAAAGAGCATTACAGGATGATATTTGGGATGTAATGATGGTGGGATTTAATATATTAAATCAATCTGCTCGTGATCTCGTCCTAGCAAAAGCTATGGAAAAAAATATTGGTATTCTCATCATGTTTGCTGTTCGGCTTGCTCTAAGTAGACCTAAACGACTTAAAGAATGTCTTAATGAATTGATAGAAAAGAACCAACTAGATCCTTCGGATATAAATATGGATGATCCGCTTAAATTCCTTATACATGAAGGGGGTGCAGAAAATTTAGTGGACGCTGCATATCGTTTCTGTCGTTATGAACCAGGAACTCATGTGATTCTCTCTGGTACAGGAAATTTTAGTCACTTAAAAAACAACCTCGAATCAATTTTAAGACCACCACTTCCAGAGACAGATTTAATTAAACTTAGGAAGATTTTTAAGAATGTAGATTCAATTTCAGGACAATAATTGAGCTTTTAACGGTCTAAATAATTTTCAGAACCACAGTTTATACATTGAAGTAGTCCCGATTTCTCATCAAGGGTTTTAAATCTATTTGGCTCCCCGCAGTTTCCACATATATAATCTTCTTCTTCTGAATCTTCACCCTTAGTTTCAATTCGAACTTTATATAACTTATTAGGTGTAGGCTTTACCGTTTCTTCCTCCATTTTTGCTTTTAGATAATTTTCTAAAGAAGATCCTTTCATTTTGTGGATTTCCTTGAAAAGACAAACTAATCCAGAAATTAATAGCATAACACTCAAAGATATCAATAAAATATTTTGCCCTGAAAAACTCCATTTACACATTCCCTGAGTGCACTCTATAGCATTCAATAATCCAGTTAGAAACAAGGGAGTAAATAAGAGATAAGAAAAGACACCATAAAATACTAGGAGCTTGTTCGAAATCTCCTTAATCGCCTTTCTTAAATGGTTTAATCCCCCCAAAAAATAGAAATAACTGAATATAAGTAAAAGGATAGCAATTATAAAAGGAAATAACCAGGTCGCTCCAATTAAATTTAGGGATCCAAAATATGTAACCACTGAAATAACTATATAAATCGCGATGCCTTGAGCTATTAAATTAAAACTAATACCTCCAATTATATAATTCTTCCCTAGTTTTATTTTATCTTTTTCTTTGCGCCTATATCTTTGCATAGAAATCATTTTAATTTATTCTTTAGGGTATCTATAATGAAAAATCAAATAAATGCATTTATAGTTTATTGTACATATACCTTCTTGTTAACAATATTATTGCTTAATCTTGACAAATATGATTTGGAACATAAGAATTACAGAATTCTTAAAACTTGTCAAATTAAAGTTGAGATCCTTAATTATAATAGTAGATTTTGCAATAATATGACCAATAACACACTCTTTTATTGTTCTAAATAATTATCAGAACCACACTTTATACATTGAAGAAGTCCTGATTTCTCATCAAGGGTTTTAAATCTATTTTTCTCGCCGCAGTTTCCACATATATAAATCTCTTCTTCTAAATCTCCACTTCTAGTTTCAATACGGACTTTATATAATCTCCGAGTAATTGCTTGTGATGAATTTTCTTCCATTTTCACTGTTAGATAATTTTCAATGGTAGTTCCACTCATTTTTCGAATTTCAAAAAAAAGAGAAACTAAACTGGAAATTAAAAGCAAAAAACTCAAAGAAATCAAAATAAGATCTAACACTGAAAAAAGCCCTTCACATCTATAATAGTGGCACAAGATAGAAACCATAAATCCAGAAAGAAATAAAGGTGTATATAAGATATAAGAAATTGAACCATAAAATATTAAAAACTTATTCGAAATCTCCTTAATAACGCTTCTTAACTTGTACAATCCCCAAATAAAATAGAAATAACCAAAGATAAATAAAAAAGTCATAATTGACGTTGGTAACATCCACATCGGGCTAACCGGGTCCGGAGAGTGGGGATTTTGGACTGCTTCATCTATAAAAGATTTCAAAGTGTTAATTGTCCAAATTGAAAGTATTAATCCCAAGAAAATAAAACTAATGCCCCCCATTAAATAGCTTTTTCCTATTTTAACATTATCTCTCTCTTTAACCCTAAATCTTTCCATACAAATCGCTTAAATTCTATCTTTTGGTATTTAATATTGAAATATCAAAAGGATGTATTTATAGTTTATTGTATATTTACCTTCTTATTAAAATTATTATTTCATAATCTTGATAAAAATGATTTGGAATACAAGAATAACCAAAATGACGAATACACAATACCCAATCATTATGGGTGCTTTTGCAATAATAGGAAAAGCTGAGTTTGCGGCAGCATTCTCAAATGCAGGAGGATTGGGAATTATTACAGCATTAAATTATAGAACCAATGAAGAATTTCAAGAGGAAATCGAAAAAATGAAAAAATTAACAAGTAAACCTTTTGGTGTTAATTTCACAGTTTGGCCTCCCCAAGTTAGAGAGAGGAGTCAAAGAGCTCAATCTGAAGAATCTTATTTTGATTTTGTAGATATTGCATTGGATGCAGGCGTTAAAGTAATTACTACCTCAGCCTATAAAGCAGCGACTATTGGGAAAAAAGTACATGATGCTGGAGGTTTTTGGTTTCATAAAAGTGCTACAGTGAAACATGCGATGTCAGCAGAAAAACATGGGGCTGATGCTGTTACCATAGTAGGACTTGAAGGAACTGGATTTAAAAACCCAAATCAAAATACAACACTTGTTAATATGACTATGGCAAGAAAGATGCTTAAAATTCCTTTAATTGCGGCAGGTGGGATTGGTGATTCTAGAGGATTTCTCGCAGCATTGGCAATGGGTGCAGATGCGGTATGTTTCGGGAGCGCGATAATGGCGACAAAGGAAAGCCCCGCTTCAGATGCATGGAAGCGACAAGTTCTTACTCAAGATATCTTTGATGAACAATTCCATAAAAAAATCTATCATCTCGAATTGCGTGACAGCCCGATTGGTTCTATGGCTGTAGGCCATGTGGATAAAGAGACCACGATTAAAGAATTTATAGATAATATCGTTTCAAACGCTGAAAAAATACTCAGAAATTGGGGTTTTAACGGAGATACATTTAATAATACTTAAAGATAAAGTCAAGAAAGGTAGATATTAATTTTTAAAGAAAAAAGAGTTAAATGAGTATGAAAGCAAAAGATATTTTAAATCATTTTAAAAGCAAGGGCTCGTGGGTTAATTGGGAAAAAACAGTCGATCAAATTCTATTTGGAGAACCAGAGATAGAAGTTAATGGAATTGCAGTTTCATGGATGCCCACTTTTTCTAATCTTGAAAAAGCAATAGAGGAAGGATGTAATGTTTTTATAACACATGAAGCTTTATTTGCAGCTAAAATTGATGATGAGGGGAATATTATTGATTGTCCAATTGTTAGAGATATTCATGCAAGATGGATAACCGGTAAAAGAAAACTGGCAAAAGATGATATCTGGATTAAAAAAAGAGAATGGTTAGAAGAAATGAATTTAACAGTAATAAGATGTCATGATTTTTGGGATAGCTATCCAGATATTGGAGTACATGGTGCATGGGCTAAATGGTTAGGATATACAAAACCGCCTATTAAAGCTGATAATTATTATGAACTTCATGAAATACCAGAAACAACCCTAGAAAACCTATGTAAGGAAATTTTAGAAAAAATCAGACCCCTAGGACAGGACTCAATTCAAGTAATTGGAGATTTGAACAAAAAAATATCTAAAATCACCTTAGGAACTGGAGCTGCTTCAAATTATAGAGATATGCATGCTTTCGGGGGAGAAGCTATTATTTTAACTGACGATGGAACTATGTTATGGGAATCAGGCCAATGGTCTAAAGATACTGGTGTACCCTTAATAATTGTTAATCACTCTCTTTCAGAAGAACCAGGTATGCGTACATTAGCAGATTATCTCAAAAAAAGCTTTCCTAATGTTCCAGTAGTTCATATTCCAGTCGGATCTATTTTTAAATGTATCTTTTAATGTAAGTTTCTTTCATTTTAAAAGATTCAATTTCAACTTATGGGAAACCTACATTTATTAAAAATAAAATCAACTTGATAAATATGAAAAAAGAGATCAAAGTTTTGTTATCAGGACTCGGATTTCCAGAGGGACCTAGATGGAGAAATGGAAAGCTGTTTTTTTCAGACTCAGTGGCAGGAAAAGTTATTACTGTTGATGAAAAGGGTAATTCTGAAATTGTTGTTGAAATAAAAGGTTTAACGTCAGGTTTGGGTTTTTTAAATGATGGGAGGATGCTTATCGTCTCAATGCAAAATCGTCATTTAATGCGTTTAGATCCAGATGGATTGAAAATTCATGCAGATTTAAGTAAACTTACAGAATTTAATTGCAATGACTGCGTAACTGATTCATATGGACGAACTTATGTAGGAAATTGGGGATCTAAAACTCTTGGTCCTCCTTCTGAACCTACAAGTGTCATCATGGTTACGCCAAACGGAGAAGCTAGAATTGTTGCTGATGATCTTCTTTTTCCTAATGGATGTATTGTGACTCCAGATGGCAAGAGTTTCATTGTTGCGGAATCCGAAGGAGGACGCCTCACTGCTTTTGATATTGAACCTTCAGGAGATTTAGTAAATAGAAGAACCTGGGCAGAACTTGAAAATTTTTCACCAGATGGTATATGTCTTGATGAAGAGGGTGCAATATGGGTTGCAAATCCAGCAAAAGCAGAAGTTTTACGTATTTTAGAAGGTGGTGTTATCACTTCCACAATCAAAGTAGAAGATACAAATGTGTATGCATGCTGTTTAGGTGGAGATGATGGAACAACTCTTTTTCTTTGCACTAATCAATTATTTTATGGTAAACTATCAAGTGGAAGAATTGATTATCTGAAAGTAGATGTTCCGGGTGTTGAGATTCCGTAAAAAAAGAAGAGTGAATTTAAGTTTAAAAGAATTTTACTAATGAATTTTTTTAATGAAATATAAATCGAATGGAAATATATAAGTTAATAATTGACTTCTTATAAGTGAAAAATTATGATAAAGACTAAAGTAACAGAAATGTTAAAAATTAAGTATCCGTTGGTGGCCGGAACAATGGCAAATATTTCCAATCCTGAATTTGTTGCTTCAGTAAGTAATGCAGGTGCGTGCGCTGTATTAGCGAGTGCAAATTATCAAACTCCTGAAGAATTAAGTGAAGCAATTAAAAAAACACAATCTTTAACTGATCAACCATTTGCTGTTAATATAAATCTATTTCCAGCTATGATGCCACAAGAGAAATTGGAATTATATGTGCAGGCTACTCTTGATGAGGGTGTTAAGATAATTGAAACAAGCGGTCATAAGGCTCCAGCAGATTTGGTTCCTAAATTCAAAGAGGGTGGAGCGATTTGGATCCATAAATGTGCTGGTGTCAGATATGCTAAAACAGCCGCAAGATTAGGTGCTGATATAATTACAGTTGTGGGATATGAGAACGGTGGTGCTACTGGAACTTTAGATATTGGTACTCTAGTAATGACTCCATCAGTCGTAGATGCGATAGATGTTCCAGTAATAGCAGGAGGTGGAGTGACAGATGGACGAGGACTTGCTGCGGTTCTCGCACTTGGTGCTGAGGGCGCTATAATGGGGACGAGAATGATGGCTACTAAAGAATGCCCACTTCATGATAATTTGAAAAATGCTTTTGTTCAGGCAGCTGAAACTGATACTCACTTAGTTATGCGCTCAATACGCAATACTCATAGAGTCTGGAGGAATAAAGCAGCAGAAAGAATAATTGAATTAGAATCCAAGAAGGCATCCCTTCAAGAAATTATACAAGTTGCTTCAGGTCAGAATGCTTTAAAAATGTATAGAGAAGGGGATATAGATGCAGGAATGGTAAGTTGCGGTCAAGGCGTGGGATTAGTTAAAGATATTCCAACAGTAAAAGAATTACTTGATAGGATAATGAAAGAAGCTGAAGAAGTTATCCATAGATTGAATAAGATTTCTTAATATAATCTTTTTTTATTTTTTTTAGAATTTAAAAAACATTTTTGGCATTAAGCATAAATTTAAATTTGGGATAATATTATGAGCGAAAAATTGAAAGACTTTCATGTTGTTGTGGAGATGCCGGTACGATGGGGTGATATGGATGCAAGGGGTCATGTAAATAACACAATTTATTATCGTTATTTTGAGAGTACACGAATAGCTCTTTTTCAATCATTGAATATTTATGAAGAACCTACAACAGTACGTATAGGACCAATATTAGCTTATCAAGATTGTTATTATAAGGCTCCATTAACATATCCAGACACAGTCTTTATCGGCGCAAAAATAACAGAAATAGAAGAATCAAAAATCATAATAAAACATGCTATAATGAGTAAAAAATTAAATAGAAAAGCTGCTGACGGTAAAGCTCACATAGTCTGGTATGATTATGAAAACCAGAAAAAATCAATCATTCCAAATGATTTGAAAGAACAAATATTGAAGCTAATAGCTTAATAATTATTAAAAAAAAGATATAATATTGATAAAAAAAAGAGTTTAAATTAAACACTGCTCTATTTTAGCATAGAATGGTTTCTTTTTATAGCTGCTTCTGCTTCTTTCATAACTCTTGAAATGATATCGTTAACATCGTCAATACTATCAATTATACCTATTGATTGCCCAAGTAATACGGCTCCATTTTCAGTATCTCCGTTATATACCCTATCATAAGCACCTGCATCCTTTGCCATTTGCTCAAGAGTTAAAGATTTTTCATATGCAATCATTTCCTCTTTAGATTGAGGTGCAGGGTGTGCTAAGGCATATTTATTTTTGTATAAACGAATCGGGCCAAATGAACCGGTAAATAATGCTGTATCTTGCGGTTCGCCAGGAGGAATTAATGCTTTGTATTTTTCATGAAATTCGCTTTGTTTTGAAGCAATAAACCGTGAACCCATTGCTATTGCTCCTGCTCCAAGTGATAAAGCTGCAGCTAAACCTTCTCCCGTAGCAAATCCTCCACACGCAATCTTGGGTAAATCAGGAAATGCTTTATTAAGCTGTTGAAGTAAAACTAATGTAGAAACCTTTTCATAAGATTGATGGCCTCCTCCTTCACCCCCAGTACATACTATTCCATCTACTCCGGCATCTACACATTTCTGTGCTAACCATACGGCTGGTGCTACATGAAAGTGTTTCACTTCAGATTTTTCCCTTAATTCTTGAAAGTTCTTAGAAGCAGGTAAAATCTTTGATGAACCCGCAGAAGTTAACCAATACACACATTGTTCCCGCATTCTTTGATTGTTCAATAACATTTTGGGTACATCAGTACACATTTCTTGAACTCCCCGATTATTTCGAGATGTAAGAAAATTAAGACCAAATGGTTTATCTGTGTGTTCAATCATATATTCTAAGCTTGCTTTATGTTCTTTCACTGGATCTGTTCCTACTATATTAACATTCGACAATACTCCCAGACCACCAGCTTCACTAACTGCTAAAGCCAAATCACGGGTGTAGAAAGGTCCCATTGGAGCACTGAAAATTGGATATTTTAATCCAAACATTTTTGTTATATTTGTTTCTATCAATTTAAAAAATCACCTTTAAATGAATAAATATAGGGATTTTTTAAAACTTTATTATCTAAATTAATAAATATAATTAATCAAAATAGAGTTCTAATAAAGCTAGTATTTTTCTTTCCTGTGATGCCACAACCTAACTAAAAGGAATAATATAATTAATGCTATACTTATTAGGAAAGAATAAAATACATTCCAATTAGAAATGTATCATATCAATTGAATTCCATTTATTATAAATAGTAAATAAAAGTAAAACTATATTTTTTTGCATCAATTAATAAACACATAACTCTTTATGATTATAAATTCAATGATATTTTCAAAGATACCTAATCTATTTATTATAGATTAAAAATTATTTTAGTTTACTTCAAAATAAAATCATAATCCATGAAGTTATATAAAATTAGAGAACCAAAACGAGAGGAGATTATTAATAGCATTAAAGTAATGCTTATATCATTTGGTAGACCACCTCTTAATAATTATGAGGAAGAAAGTAAGGTATGGACACACCTTATTAATAATAAGATCGCGAGATTCCTTATTGCAATAAAAGGAGATAATATAATTGGGTTAGGTGGTATATTTTTATTCCAGAAAGTAGCAAGCATTGGATATATGGGTGTATTGCCTGAGTTTAGAGGTCAAGGTGTTGGATCAGAAATTTTTAAGAATTTAATGGAGATAGCTAAAAATTCAGGATGTAATTCAGTAAATCTTTATGCTTCGAAATTGGGTGAACCCATTTACAGAAAATATGGATTTCAAGGAAGTTATTATGCTAATTTATATCTTTTACCTAAAAAGGTCTTTAAATTGCAGAATACCCAAAATAATATAAAATCAGTTTCCGAATTTCCAGAATGGGCTTTAGAACTTGACTATAAGACTGTAGGATTTGATAGATCTGAATATTTAAATGCAAGAACGACTCTAGGTGCGAAAGTATTAATAGCTAAAAATGAAGGTTATGGATTAATTTCTAATGTATTATCTACTATAAGATTAGGCCCCCTTATTGCTACTAAGTTCGAAATAGCAAAAAGTATCGTTAGAAAGGCCTTACTATTAGGTGCTGAAAGTATGATAATACCATCTCATCCTCTATTTCAAATTAAGCTTATATCACTCATGGATCTAACTGAACATGGCGATCCAAATCTAAAAATGACTTATGGTGCAAATTTATCTAGAAAATTAGAATACCTTTATGCAATTGGTTCTTATTCAAAAGGATGAAAACAATTCAAAAATTTATATTAAATAGACTGTTCAAGATTATAATTAATATATGATTTTGAACATATGATC
>JAHQWY010000490.1 GCA_029856445.1 Promethearchaeia archaeon | reverse complement strand
CTATTGAGATGTAGTTGTCTAAAAAAATTTGTATAAATTTATTCCTAACTATAATATAAATTTTGAAAATAAAACCTTTTATAATAAGTATAAAAAAGAGTATTATTCCAACTTATTTAGAAATTCTTCAATTTCAGGCTTATCTGCCATATGAAATTTTTTAGTTTCTCCTTTTATCCAAGAAAGCCTAATATTATCTTTAGTTGCCTCGTCATCGATTGAGTCTTTGAGGGCTTTTAAAGATAAAATAATTAACTCATCAAAAGTCATATTTTCATTATAATTATCAATAAGAAATTGTCGGGCATTAGCTTCACCGTTTCCAAGAGCATACGCCTTAAATGGCCTATATATTCCGCTTGGTGATGTCGTGTAAATCTGCGTGCCCAAAGCATCTATTCCTATGAAAAAAAGTGCACAACCCCATGGACGTACGCCACCGAACTGTGTATATTGTTGTTTTAAATCTGCAACTGCTTTTGCTAACATATTTAAGCGGACTGGCTCATCATAAGTTAATCTAAAAGATTGAGCTTGTACTCGCGCATAATTAATAAGTGCTCGAGAATCCGCATGTAATCCTGATATGCCAACACCAATGTGCTCATCCACTTGAAATATTTTATCTATTGAATCGCCATCCATTAAATTTGAAGCAATTTTAATCTGAGCGGCTAAACACACATCCTCCTTAGACTTTACAGCTACAGCAAGAGTTCCTCGCCTAACTGCCTCTAATGCATACTCCACTTGAAATAACCGTCCCTCTGGGCTAAACACCGTTAAAGCCCTATCATAAGCTCTTCCTTGTCCACCAAACATTCGAATTCTAACCTTCTTATTCTTTTGATAATAATAGAATGAATTTAGTATCTTAAATAATTTAAAGAATTTTAATTTAATGTTTATACTCAATAAAAAGTTAAATTTTCTGAGTGTTTCTCAAAATAGCCAAAGTTATTTCTTTAAATATAGTTTCGACTTTAATATTTTCTTTTGCACTTGCTTCATAATACGCTATAGCATTGATTTCATCCTTTAATGCCTCACCATCAGTCGCACCAACTTCTCTATTTCCTTGTTCTGCTAAATCGATTTTATTTCCTACTAAAATACTTGGCTTACCGTCTCCAACAACTTTTTCTACTTCACTTTTCCATGCTGGAATGTTTTGGAAGGAGCTTCTGCGCGTTAGATCGAATGTATACACAATTGCAGTACTTCCTCTATAAAATGGTGGACGAACGAAGCTAAAATGCTTCTGCCCTGCAAGATCCCAGAGTTGAAGCCTAACAGTATAATTAGGATATTCTTCTAGGTTAACTTGTTTAGTAGAGAAATTAGATCCAATTGTCATGATATAGTTTTCCTTAAAAGAGTTCTCACAGTAGCGAAGAACCATGGAAGTTTTACCTACCCCTCCATCACCTACGACGCATACTTTGTATATAAATGATCGAATCGCGTTCCCCGAAATTTTACACACTCACCTTCCCGGTTAATCTACATCACTCAATACAAGATTCAATCCAAATCTTTAATATTACTAAAATTTGTTAGAATTAATGAATTTTTCATGTTTGAGTGATACTATTAATATATTTGATTAATAAAAATACTTGTATTAAATTTTTATCATTCCGAAGGAACTTTATAAACATCAGGTGCAAAATTTCATTAGTTTAAAATCTACTAATTTATGTTTAAACTATTGTTAGTCTATTTCCTATAATAGTTTTTATGATAAGAATGGATTAAGATTCATATTTTACGATTTCCTAAAATTTAAAAATTCGAACTAGATTATCCATATGAAAGATTGTGATCGGGACTGAGGAAACTGCATTAGTAAATATGATATGTCCATATTGTAAGGAGAGTTTTAGAAAGCAAGTAGAGTTTCAAAAAAAGACTGGTCTTTTTACAATTTTAATAAAAAACCATCCGAATGGTGAAGAATGTCCTCCTTTTATTGCATTTATAGATAACAATGGTAGGCACAGGGGATCTCAAAAAATCGATGATGTTGAAAAAGATGCGTCAATTAATGATCATTTACTTGATAATGCTCGAAGCAGCATAAATGAATTAGAGAACTCTTTACGATTTTACCATTTAAAAGTACCCAGGAGAGGAGGAAGGG
>JAHQWY010000489.1 GCA_029856445.1 Promethearchaeia archaeon | reverse complement strand
ACTTGATAAAATAAAGTTAACTAGTTTTTTTCATAGAATTTCATATTATTCATTAATCTCCATCGAATCTCTTAATCAATTTTGGAACGAATGGAAAAATAAGAGGGATTTAAAACCTTAAATTTTAAATTTCCTTTATGACTAATCTTTTAGAAAAGTCATTGCTTCTAGGATTTAGTATTTTTTTATTAGCAATTTTTGCTTCTATTTTAATTCCTTTTCTTAATGAAGTAAATGTTTTTAATAACAAAAAGAACGCTGACTTAGATAGATACACGTTTTTTTTTGATGAAATTGATTCGGCAGTTCTTTATGTTATTAACAATCCAGATGAAAGCTATCAAAAAGATATCCAATACCCAAGCAATCTTAATATAACTTTTATCGAGAGCTTTGTAATTTACGAATTTGCTTATGAAGAGGATAAATTTAGCAAGGTTCTAATTTATAATACAAGTTTTTTTAATCGCTTTTATCATGATATTACTCCACAGATATATCTTCTAAATGTTTCTTATGAGCTATCACATATTATAGTTGATTTTATACAATTACATTAGAATTTTTGGATTTTATGAAAAATATCGAAAATTATATTAAATTTTGTAATAAATTCAAGAGATATAAAACACCAAAACTGAAATTTAAGGAATTAGATGAGAGATATCAATACTTATATAGAAAATTATATAATATTAGCGAAGTTGACATCAATAAAGCAAGCTTTTTCATATTTATGTCTTGCTTTTTCGTTTCTTTTTCTTTTTCACTGCTTTTTACTACTTTTAATGTTTTAATCATAATTTTATATTCAATAATAATCTCACTAGTCTTTTCATACAGATTTAATTCAGTCATTTATAAAGATATTTTTAAAAACGAATCACAACTAAATTCAATCCTATACATAATTAAAATTGATTTTTCATTAATTCAAAAGACAGCTGAAGGATATTCTGATAAATGTCTAAATTTCATTAAATTGATTAAAGAATACAACTTTCCTATTTCAGACTATTTTAAAACTATTTTTAAGAGAATTCACGAAGGGAATTCACCAGAAAAAGAATTGTTTGAATTAAAAACACCATCAACGGATTTTGACAATTATATTAATATTTTATTGATTAATAAATTTGAAATTTATGATTTTGATAATTTCACTGAGAGCTCCTTAGAAAGTCAATTTAAAATCTATTTAAGACAAATACAATCAAAGATTAGCATCCTGTTTTTTATAGGTCTATTTTTTCCAATAGGATTATGCTTTCTTATTTTATTTCAATTAATTAATATGTTTTTTCTTTTGTTTTTTATCCCTTTTTTCTTGTTTTCTTTAAATCTGTTATTTAAGAAGTTTTTAAGAAACCAGAATTATTTGGTGGGATTAATTAATGACTTTTCTGGCAAAGAAAGAATAAAGTTTAAAGAATTCTTAATGTTTTTAAGGAGTTTTGCTAGTAATTTGAAAAGTAATATATCTCCAGAAATAGCTTTTCTAAAATCCTATAATCAGAATAAAAGTTTAATTACTGTCTTAAAAAAACCCTTAAAAGAAGATATATCCTATCTTCTCAACTTTTCCTATTCATTTAACGAAATAATAAAACTTTTAAAATCAGAATTAAAATCCTGGCGTTATACAATAATTTTAGATGCGATTAGTAAGTATATTGAGAAAAATGCTTATTATTCTTCTGATAAAATTTTAGAAATTTTAGCTACAATTTATAACCATCAAAGATTAGAGAGAAAATTAGAAAATATTTTAAAAGGAGAAAAATTCAAGATCTTTTTCTTTATTTTTCTCTTACCCATAATTATTGGGGCTATTTCTGGATTTTTCCCCTTTTTTACAATCATGATGAATAATCTTGATTTAGTTGGTAGTTTTGTAAACATTTTTTTTCAATATTCATCCAATCTCTATAGTATAGGGATCATTATATTAGTATTAATTTCAACCATCTCAATCACTTCCAATTACTTCTTAAAAATCATATACTATGATAGAAAATTTCCGATTATCTTTAGTTCAAATATAATTTTTATATTAACTTTTTTGATTTCATCAATTAATATTACAAATTTTTTTTAGATATCGGAATCAGTCCTCAGCTTGATCCTAGCAGTAAATGAAAAGATATAT
>JAHQWY010000097.1 GCA_029856445.1 Promethearchaeia archaeon | reverse complement strand
CAATTTAAGCTCGGAAGAGACCTTCTTATAAATTTGAAGAGAGAAGAAGAAGCAAAGCTGTTTTCAGATTTGATCTCTGGAATCGAAGGATTAATAGAAGAACGTGAAAAGAGATTACTAGGATTGGAAAAAATAAAAGTTGAGGGAAATTCTGTCCAAATTTTTGAAATGTATCAGGAGATAATTACTATATCAAAAAAATTAAGAGATATAGAAGCAATAAGTTTTTATCAGTCAGAATTAGTTAATTACTTTCAAAATAACGATTTGCAATTAGTAGATTTAGAAAGATATAGATTTGAATTAAATCAAAAAGCAGAATTATCAATGCAGAATAATATATTTGAGATCGCTGCTCAACTTTATGAAAAATGTGAGAAAATTTCTCAATTATTGGAACAATTAGGAATAGAAGAAGAAATAAAAAATATTGAAGAATTTAGAAACAAAAAAACTGAGTGTTTAAAAAGAATTACTTAGAAAACAAAATTAGTTCTAGGTTTAATTAGGAGATGATTTGAATAATTTACTTCTCAATATACTTGTAAAAGAACTACTAGTTCTCAAATTATATATACATAAAAACTTCTGAAAATCTAAAAACAGAAAAATTTAGTAAGTTAAACCAGTTTATCTTTCATCATGCTTAAGTTTTTCTCATATTAAGAAATATAAGATAAAATCCTTCAAAATGATTTTTTCCTACTTCACTAAATAATTTAAAAAAATTTATATAAGCATTTTCTCTTTATTTTTAAAGATAAGAATATATTATACTGATTTGTTAAAAGATTAGTAAATCTAACTTCGATTAATTTGAGTTAAACGAGATGAAAGAACAACGATGGGAAGAAGATATATTAAGAGAAGAAAATTTTACTATATCTTTTCCCTTATCCTCATCTTTAGCATAATTTCAATTATTCTCCTTCCAAACAGCGATATCAATGCAAGAAATCATGAAAGATTAATCGATGATTCAAAAACCTTAGTTCATACTTCTTCAAGTGGACCTCCTAATAAACACTTTTTTCAATATTATAAAACGATAATAATTGACCATAACCAAGTTAATGGAACGGGGGATCATAAGAATTTCCCTGTGCTAATTTCGATTATTGATTCAGATTTACATGATGCGGTTCAATCAAATGGAAATGATATTGCTTTTGGTAATGGTACAGCGTGGTTAAACCATGAAATTGAACTATTTGAAAAGAGTTATAACAGTACTCATGCTAAATTGGTGGCATGGGTTCGAATTCCAGTATTATCAATCACTAGTGATACTATTTTTAGAATGTATTATGGTAATTCAACAATGGATTCGAGACAAAATCCTGAAGGTGTATGGGATAGCAATTATTATGCGGTTTATCATATGAATCAAGATCCAAGCTCATCTTCCGTTCTGGATAGCACAGCTAATAATTATGACCTAACTCCAGGTTCAGGATTTAACTCTGGAGATCTTGTAGATGGGCTTATCGGTAAAGCTATAAAGTTCGATTCGGGAGATTATCCGAGTTCAGAATATCTTGAAATGACTTCAGGTTTTTCTAATCCGACAAGCAGTCTTTCTCTTGAAATGTGGTTTAGACCTCAATTATTTTCTGTTTATCAAAGATATTTTACCGCAACTGATGCTAGACCTGATATAGTTTGGGGATGGGATAACAGGATTATAACTCGGATTAGAAATCATCTTGGAGATACTTCTGATATAGAATGTTCCTTCGATGGATGGAAGGATCAATTTTATCATTTAGTTATGACCTGGGAAGGTGGATCAGTTGGGCGTAAAAGAGCTTATCTTAACGGAACAATAAATGTAGACGAATACGATGTCGAAGCCCTAGGGAATTCTTCTTCGTGGACAGCTTATACAATCGGTACTGACTTAGATTACACTGATGTTATTAACGCATTAATTGAGGAATTTAGAATCACTTCAAGCGTTCGTTCACCCGGTTGGTTTGAAACAGAATTTAATAATCAATATGATCCAAGTTCTTTTTACTCTATTGGAGAAGAAGAGCTCGACATTATCCCCCCTACTTATTCCAATCTAATAGAAAGTTCAGATCCTTTAGAATTAGGCGAGATTGAGGTTATTACAATAAATGTTTCCGATCCCGAAGGAATTAATCAAACATTAATCGAATATGAAGACTCTGATCATGTAATCAGAAATCATACCATGATCAATATTGGTGGTTATACTTGGCAATATGACTCTTGGCAACCTAGTAGTGTAGGTAATCATAATTATACGATATGGATGGAAGATAATTATATTAATTGGAATTATACTACAGCTACTATTGAAGTAATAGATACCACACCCCCTACTTCTTCAGATCCTATTGAAAGTTCAGATCCATTAGAACTGGGTGAAACAGAAGTTATTCAGATAAATGTATCAGATCCATCAGGGATTTCTCAAGTAAAGATCGAATTTGGAGGTGACAATCATACAATGAACCCTATTGGAGGCAATACCTGGGAATATGATTCATGGACGCCGAATAACTGGATTTTCTATGAGTATAAAATTTATGTTGAAGATAATAATGGTAATTGGAGAGTAATTATCAATAACATCACGGTTATTGACACGATTGCACCTCTACCACCGATATTAAATTATGCTCCTAGCGGGGATGTCAGTGGTACTTTAGTATTTAATTGGTTTGATGGATCTGATCCTTCAGGTATTTTCTATTATATATTAATAATTGATAATGAAACTGACCCATCAATAACCCCGGGATATATTTATAGGTTTAACATAACCAATGAAGGAAATGAGAGTAGTTATTTCGAATTAAATGCCACTCTTCCTTCAGGCAAGTATTATTTTTTTTTAACTCAAGTAGATGGAGCAGGACATGAAAGCCTTTATACAGAGGGAAGTTTCTCAGTTATTTTGCGTTCAGATAACAATGATTTTCCAATTTATCTAATTATTGCTGTGGTTCTAATAAGTGTGGCGGGCTCTATCACTGCAATTACAATAGTGAGGAAAAAATCCCATAAAAAGATTAGTCCACCACGGCAAAAAGTGTCTCTTAAAATAATCTTAGCTCATATTGCTAAAATATCATCACAAGAATCAACACCTCATCAAGATATTGATAAAGAAGATTTAAGAATTAATATTGAAAAGATTAAAAGTTTGGGAGAAGAATTATTCAACGAAGGAGCTTATTTAGAGGCAATCAAGCAATTTCAAAATGCGAAGGATATTCTCTCAAAGCAAGGTAAAAATGAAGAAGCAGTTTTATTTTCTGATTTAATCGGGGGAATTGAAGGATTAATAGAAGAACGTGAAAATAGATTAGAATTATTAGAAAAAGAAAAAATTGATGGAGATTCTATAAAAATTTTTGAACTATACTACGACATAATTGCTATATCAAAAAAACTAAGAGATCCAGATGGTGCAAGTTTTTATCAGGCTGAATTGATTACTTACTTTCAAAATAATGATTGGATATTAGTAGATTTAGAAAAATATCGATCTGAGATGGGTCAAGAAGCAGAATCATTATACAACAATAGCTATTTTGAAAATGCCGCTCAACTATACGAAAAATGTGAAATAATTTCTCAACTATTTGTACAATTAGGAAGAGAAAAAGAAACAGCTAAGATTGAACAATTTAGATATAAAAAAGATGAGTGTTTGAAAAAAATATAAAATATATAATTTGATAGATGCGAAGAGGAATTTTTTTTCTAATACATGATGAGATAAGAGGACCAGAAATTAAATGTTCTCTTTATAAAAATTTCGTAGGTTTAAGTAAAGAATTCATCTCAAAATTATATATTTCTCATGCTAATTTTGAAGTGAGAGTAAAAAAATTTTATATTAGATTAAAGAAGGTTTTTTCATTCATTTCCTTATTCTGTAAGAGTAGGATTGAACATACTCCTTTATTCTAACTAATATATTTACAATATTTAATTTACTGATTCTATTTCAATGATTTGATTTATATATGTAAAACATTATGGTGATCATATAATATTTTAATATTATTACATTAGTGTATAAGAATATATAGGAAACTAGGGGTTTTAAGTTGAAAATAAATAAAAGAAAAATTTGGATTATTTCAATACTATTTATTAGCTTAATCTTTACTGTTCCTCCGAAGAATTTTAAAGAGGAGAACATTGATTTTAAGGACAATACTAACAAGAACTATAATGATAACTTTTCATATCCTAAGTTATCTTCACCCTCAAGTAAGCGTTGGTGGGATTCCTCATATAGATACCGTATACCAATAACTATAACTAATATGCATACGGGTGCTCTACCAAAAGGGTATTCCGTTAATATTTCAGTAAATACAAGTAATCTATTTACCAATGGAAAATTAAGATCTGATGGGAAAGATCTTCGGTTATTATGGTATAATTCTTCAAATGAGACTTGGCTGGAAATTGATCGTATAAATGAGACTAACTTCAACACCGAAGACACACAAATTTGGTTTAAAACTCAAAAATCTATATCCCCCGCCTCCGAAGATTCCAACTATTATCTTTATTTTGGTAATGAACAAGCGAATGATCCACCGACGAATAGAAGCAAAATTTATGATTTCTTTGACGATTTTACACAATCAGATGGGGATGCTATTGGTTGGACAGAAACTTTGGGGACACAATGGACAGTTGAAAACAATGAATATTTAGATCCTGAACATATAAATGATAGAAGAACGGTTTTAGATACCTATAACGTGACAGATGCATCAATAGAAGTTCGGATTAAACAAGTAGGTCCGAATAATTTCGGGTCAGGTGTGATGTACCGTTATTATAATTCATCTCATTATTACACCGCAGGATTAGGATATTGGTCTGACGATGTAGCTTTTGCATATGATAATGGTGTTGGATGGCCAAGTCGAATAAATGGAGTTGGAGACGAATCTGGTTTGGTTAATAATTCATGGCAATATCTTAGAATAGATATAGTAGGTGATAATCATTTGATTTATATGGATAATATTGAGCAATTGAATGAAACTGATTCTACTTTTTTAACTGCAGGACAAATTGGATTTATGACTTATGCTGGTGATTCAGATGTGTATTTTGATGATTTAAAGATTAGATTACTAGTTGAAACTCCACCACATTTAACAATTGGCACTGAAGAAATATATGGTTCCTGGTATAACACAAACTGGGGTTACCACAAAAAAATCACAATTACCACCAGCTCGGCTGCCATCCCTTCAGGTTACACAGTTTCCCTTACATTTGACCATGAAACCTTAGTCAATGCGGGAAAATCTCGTGTAGATGGTGATGATGTTCGGGTGGTATATTGGAATGGTTCTGATTGGAAGGAATTGGACCGGATGTTAGATTCAGATTCCTCATGGGACATCAACTCAACGAAGATCTGGTTCAAAACACAGGCAACTATAGCAGTAAATTCCTTTGACAATAATTATTATTTGTACTATGGCAATATTTTGGCAGGTACACCCCCGAATAATAGTGATAATATATTTTTCTTCTATGATGGTTTTGAAAATGGAGATTTGAGTGGATGGGATCATAATAGTACAGGTTCTGCTGGAGATTCAATATTGGCTTCCACTGATCAAGCTTATACAGGGTATTATGGTGCTAAGTGCGACATAGACGATGTTAGTTCTCCCCAAGCTATGGTCTATGAGGATTATACAGATGAAGTAAGTCTTTTTGCAAAGATCCATATCTATCTCGATCCAAGCTTTTCAATTTCTGCTGGTGGTCATGTAACTGTTATGCAATTCATCGACACATCAAGACCACCACTGTATTGGCAGAATCTAATAAGTACAACCATAAGAAATGATACGACTTTATATATGTGGAATGATTTCTTTAAGGAAGCATATGGTTATGGGGCAACCAATACGATTTCAACAGGTACTTGGCATACATTAGAAATGCAAGTCACATTCTCAGAAACAACTGGGGAAGCTAGGTTATGGATGGACGGAAATCTGGAAATTGAGGCAACCATGGTTAACTTAAGTTCTACTCCAGCCGATAGATTTGCCACCGGTATTTATTGGGCGTCACACAATGAATTTAACACTCTTTTCGTAGACGATATCCATCTAAGGAAAAGTGTTGATCCAGAACCAATACTAACACTAAGCACCGAAGAATTAATTAGACCTTCCTTGAACAGTTTCAATTTTTATAAAGAAATAACAATTGACCATACAAAAGTCTCTGGATCAGTGGATCTTATTAATTTTCCGATGTTAATTTCTATTCTTGATTCAGAGTTACATAATAATACTCAGCCTAATGGTAATGATATTGCTTTTTATGATGGTTCTAATTGGTTAGATCATGAAATAGAATTTTACGATCGAGATTTTACTAGTACCCACGCAAAATTAGTTGCTTGGGTCAGAATTCCTTTTTTATCACCTTCCACGGACACAATAATCTACATGTACTATGGAAATTCTACAATGGGTCCCCAAGAAAATCCAAAGGGAGTATGGAATACTGATTATATGGGTGTATGGCATATGAAAGAGGATCCTAGTGATTCTCAAATTAAAGATAGTACTTCTAATTCTTATCATGGAACTGCATATGGTTCAATGACTAGCAATGATCAAGTAGAAGGAAAGATTGCAGGAAGCATAGAATTTGATGGATTAAATGATTATATAAATTTAGGATCAGATTCAGGATTAAAACTGACTAATGCATTTACAATTGAAACATGGTATAGTGGAATTTATAATGATACGGTAGATACACGTTCTCCAATTTATTGTAATGGTTTTTCATATTCGGATTCGATTGGTATTAGGGTTGAAGCTTTTCATTCTAACTCTGGCAGAGAAGCACGCATAGCTACTGGAGATGGGATTAGTTTTGATTATATTGCTTCTGATTATGAGATAAATGATTACATATGGACGCATTTAGTAGGTACCTATGATGGCTCAACTTTAAAATTATACATTAATGGTACAAAACAAATTGATGAACTTGTTACGAATATAGCTTATAATACTAACAATGCTACAATAGGTATAAATTTAGATTATACTGTGCAATGTTATAAAGGCTTAATTGATGAATTGAGGATTTTAAATGAAGAGTGCTCTGTTGATTGGATTGCAACAGAATATAACAATCAATACGATCCAAACTCTTTTTATTCAGTTGGAGAAGAATATGGGATAGATAATCATCCTCCAAATCATGATCATTTTCAATATTACAAAGAAATTATAATAGATCATACAAAAGTTAATGGTTCCGAAAATCTTATTAATTTTCCCGTCCTAATTAGCATTTTAGATTCAGATTTGCACGATCAAAATAAAGTTCAAGAATATGGAAATGATATAGCATTTGGTCTTAATACCATTTGGCTTGATCATGAAATAGAATATTTCAACCAAACTTATAGTGGCACTCAAGCTAAATTAGTAGCATGGGTTAGGATTCCTTTATTATCTCCATTCACAGATACTATCATTAAAATGTATTATGGAAATTCTACTATGAATTCGCGTCAAAATCCAACTGGAGTTTGGGATAATAATTATGTGGGCGTCTGGCATTTATCTGAAGATCCTACAGGAATAATCTATGATTCTACGTCAAATAATAATGATGGGAACTCTTATGGTTCAATGGATTCTGGAGATCAAATTCTTGGGAAAATAGATGGAAGCATAAATTTTGACGGAAATGATGACAACATTGCTACAGACGAAAATGATCTTCTAGCCGGTTGTTCAAGTCTTACAATGTCTGCTTGGATAAAACCACTTAGCACTCAATCAGATTTTTGTGGAATAATTGAATATGATAATACTACAGATGGTAGTAGTTTTGATGCAGGTATGGAATTACTAGAAGGGAGGGAACCTAGAGTTAATATTTGGACAACATCAGGATTTGAATATGTAGATTCATCTGTACCTTTACCTACTACACAATTTACTTATTTTGTGTTTGTATATGACGGAGATTTAAATATTTATTTGGATGGATCTTTTGACAGTTCTACTCCTCACAGCGGGACTGTAAGGAATAATCGTAGGTATATAAATATTGGTAGAAATACTCATGATGGAATCAGTTTTAATGGAACTATTGATGAGATTCATATTTCAAACATTAATCGTTCAGCTGATTGGATATCTACTGAATATAACAATCAATACGATCCAAACTCTTTTTATTCAATTGGAGAAGAATATGGGATACATCATCCTCCAAATCATGATCATTTCAAATATTACAAAGAAATTATAATAGATCATACAAAAATTAATGGGATCGAAAATCTTATCAATTTTCCCGTCCTAATTAACATTTTAGATTCAGATTTGCACGATCAAAGTAAAGTTCAAGAATATGGAAATGATATAGCATTTAGTTTTAATAACGTTTGGCTTGATCATGAAATAGAATATTTCAACCAAACTTATAGTGGCACTCAAGCTAAATTAGTAGCATGGGTTAGGATTCCTTTGTTATCTCCATTCACAGATACTATCATTGAGATGTATTATGGAAATTCTACTATGAATTCGCGTCAAAATCCAACTGAAGTTTGGGATGATAATTTTGTAGGAGTTTGGCATCTATCCGAAGATCCTACAGGAACGGTGTATGACTCTACTTCCAATAATAATGATGGAACATCTTATGGGTCGATGGATTCTACAGATCAAGTAACTGGAAAGATTGATGGCTCTTTAGAATTTGATGGAGATAATGATTATATTGATTGTGGGAACGAGAGTTCTTTAGATATAACTGGGGATATTACAATTGAATTTTGGGTAAATGGAGAGAGCTTTTCTGATGATTTAGATCCTGATATATTAACTAAAGGAAGTTATACTCAAGCTTATTCTACATGGATAAATGATGATGGCGGAGTTTATTTCCAACTCAATGGTGATTCTTTAGTCAGCACATATAAACTTCCTTTAGGAGTGTGGTATAATGTCGTGTGTACTAGAAGCGGAAGTAATCGGAGAATTTATATTAATGGGACTTTAGATAATTCAGATACTTTTTCAAATGCTATAGAAACTATAACTGACATATTAACTATAGCTAGAAGTCCTGATAATCTTAATGGGACCTTAGACGAAATTCGTTTATCTAATGTATCTCGTTCAGCAGAATGGATTGCTACTGAATATAATAATCAATATGCACCTAATAGTTTTTATTCTATTGGAACTGAAAATATAATAGTAGAAGATACTTCAGCACCAGATATTACCATTAACTTACCAAACCCAGATGATTTATTTGGATGGAATGCACCTTATTATAATCTCACCGTTATAGATGAAAATTTGGATTCCATATGGTATACATTGGATGGAAGTATTACCAATTCTTCTCCTTCTACCGCAGAAACAGGGACAATTGATCAAACACTCTGGGAGGCTCAAGGAAATGAAAATATTACCATTCGATTTTACGCAAATGATACTTTAGGACATCTAAATTATGCTGAAGTCCAAGTTAGAAAAGATATCATTGCCCCTCTAATTACCATTACAGAGCCAAGTAATTATGATTTATTTGGATCTACACCTCCAGAAATTACTATTGGCTTTAATGACCCTAATTTGGATGATCAATGGTATCAATTAGATAATGGTACAATTATTACGAATAATTTTACTTGGACTGGATCCATCGGTCCAAGTGTATGGGATCAAGTTGGGAATGGAACAGTAATACTTCGATTTTACGCAAATGATACGCTAGGACATCTAAATTATACTGAGGTTTTGGTTAGAAAAGATATCATTGCCCCTCTAATTACTATTTCGGAGCCAAACAATTATGATCTATTTGGATCTACACCTCCAGACATAACTATAGGCTTTAATGACCCAAATTTAGATGATCAATGGTATCAATTAGATAATGGTACAATTATTACGAATAATTATACTTGGACTGGATCCATCGATCCAAGTGTATGGGACCAAGTTGGGAATGGAACAGTAATACTTCGATTTTATGCAAATGATACGCTAGGAAATCTAAATTATACTGAGGTCCAAGTTAGAAAAGATATCATTGCCCCTCTAATTACAATTACAGAGCCAAGTAATTATGATTTATTTGGATCTACCCCTCCAGACATTACTATTGGCTTTAATGACCCTAATTTAGATGATCAATGGTATCAGTTAGATAATGGTACAATTATTACGAATAATTTTACTTGGACTGGATTTATCGCTCAGGGAGTATGGGATCAAGTTGGGAATGGAACGGTAATAGTTCGATTTTACGCAAATGATACGCTAGGAAATCTAAATTATACTGAGGTCCAAGTTAGAAAAGATATCATTGCACCTCTAATTACAATTACAGAGCCAAGTAATTATGATTTATTTGGCTCTACACCTCCAGACATAACTATTGGCTTTAGTGACCCTAATTTAGATGATCAATGGTATCAATTAGATAATGGTACAATTATTACGAATAATTATACTTGGACTGGATCCATCGATCCAAGTGTATGGGACCAAGT
>JAHQWY010000488.1 GCA_029856445.1 Promethearchaeia archaeon | reverse complement strand
AAAAAAGTTGAGAAAGAAATTCAGCTAATTGAATGGAATATGGATGCAGCAACTAAGAAAGGTTATAAACATTTTATGATAAAGGAAATTTATGAAGAACCAACAGCTATGAAGCGTACAATGAAAATTTCTAAAGGTATGTTACGAATTTTCGCAAATATATTATGGTCGGCAGAAAATATTTATATAACCGGAGCAGGTACATCTTTTTATGCCTCATTAGCTGGAAAATTTATAATTTCAAGATTTCTGGGGAAATATATTCAAGCTATTGAATGTTCTGAATTTCAAACGCAATTATTTAATTCGTTAAAAGATGAATCTATTATAATTGCAATTTCGCAATCAGGAGAAACTATAGACACTGTTGAAGCAATTCGATGGGCAAAAAGCAAAAAAAATATAAAAATTTTAACAATTACAAATGTAGTGGGGTCTTCTCTTACTCGTTATTCCGATCATGTTATTGTGACTCAAGCAGGACCAGAAATTGGCGTTGCAGCAACTAAAACTTACATTACCCAAGTTCTTACTTTAGCTTTAATAGCAATAGAAATAGCAAAACTAAGAAAAGTGGAATCAGAAACAGAAATTGAAAAATATAGAAAAGCTTTAGAAGAAACACCACAAATTATTGAAAATTTCTTAAAAAATAACCTAGATTCAATCAAGGATGTTGTGAATACTTTAGAGAAAAGTGAAAATTTTTTCTTTTTGGCAAGAGGAATATCGATTGCTACTGCTAAAGAAGGGGGTTTGAAATTAAAAGAAGTTGCTTGTCGTTTTATTGAAGGATACTCGGCAGCTCATGCTAAGCATGGACCTATTTCTCTAGTTAGAAAGGGATTTCCTATAATATTTATTGCACCCCCAGATGAAACATATCAACGATTAATTGGAAATGTAATGGAGTTTAAAGCACGTGGAGGTAAAATTATTTCTCTTGTTGTAGAAAATGATAAAATTATTACTGAGTTAAGTGATACTACTATCCGAATACCCCAACCAGGAACTAAATATTATAATATATTTAGTCCTATAACTTTCACGCCTGCTTTACAGTTATTAGCGTATTATACCTCTTTGCTTCATGGATTAGATCCTGATAAACCTCTTAATTTATCTAAAACAGTTACTGTTCATTAATATCTAATAAAAAAGATTATCCTTCTTCTTAATACCTTCAAATTGATCATGATAGTAAAGTGTATTAGGTGATACATCTTCCACAACTAAGGTATGTGCCCCAATTACGGAATTTTCCCCTATTTTTTTTCCACACATAATGCTAGCATTAATACCAGTTTGTACATTTGCACCAATAAAAGCTCCTAATTTTCTCCTTCCCGAATCAATCAATTTCCCCTCAATATTAACCTTAACACTTTTATTATCAAACCTTAGGTTGGAAGTTTTTGAACCAGCACCAAGATTTACATTTTCACATATAATAGAATCTCCAACATAGTTAAAATGAGGAATATTTGAATTTGAAAAAATAAGCGAGTTTTTAACTTCACTTATGCCTACATGGCAATTATCTTCCACAGAAGTATAGGGTCTAATAAATGCATTTGGGCCAATTAATGTATTTTCTCCTATATAACATGGACCTTGAATATAACTACCCGATTTTACATTCGTATTTTCGCCAATATAGACGTTTCCTAAGATTTGAACATTTTCTTCAACATTACCAAGTATTTTCCGTTCTATTCTATCTAAAATAAATGAGTTTGCTTCGAATAGTTGCCATGGTAAACCGATATCGCTCCAAAAATATTCCTTTATGGTATATCCTAAAATCTTTCCATTTAACTGATTTATCAATATTTCCATAGAATCTGTAAATTCATATTCCCCTCGAATCGATTTTTCTGTTTTTTCGATCGCTTGAAAAATTTTTGAATCGAATATAAAAACTCCTGCATTCGCTAGATTTCCTGTATTCATGTCAGGAGAAGGTTTTTCAATGATTTTTTCAACGAATCCATTAGAATCTAAAGAAACAATCCCAAATTCTTCAGGGTTTTTCACTTCTCTTAATAGAATTATACCTTCTACGTTATTTTGTATAAATTTTTGTATAATTTCTTGATAGGCTTTTGGTTCTACTAATAAATCTCCATACATTAATAATACCGGTTCATTACCAGCAAAATTCTTACCATATT
>JAHQWY010000487.1 GCA_029856445.1 Promethearchaeia archaeon | reverse complement strand
TGAAACCAAAACATAGTCCTGACGTTACTTTGTAGTTGTGTTTGAATTGTATCACCTTGAACTGTTATTGTTTGGTCTGGAGTTTCATTTGCCCTTACGTTAACAGATCCTACAAATGAAAACACAATCAACACCGTGACACCAATTAACAATATCCTACTAAAACTTTTTTTCATTAAAAATCACCATATTTTAAATCAAATTAGATCAAAGAATAATTTGAATTTCAAATAAAAAGGATTAAGGTATATCTTTCCCCAATAAGAATATATACTAAGTATATCAGAAAGGAAGCAATTTAAATGAGAATGTTTTCTTTTTCATATTACACATCTAAAAATTAAAAATAAGAAAATATTAGGATTATGCCTTTTCACAAATTAAAGAACCATATTATTAAATATTTGAAAAGTGAATTAAATGAAAACACTTAGGGAGTCTATCGAAATTAATGTTTCTCCCGAAGTTATTTGGGATTGGCTCTTACACATAGATGAAAATTACATTGAATGGCATCCTTCTCACATAAAAGCTAATTGGGAAACAGAAACGGCTAGTGAAATTGGCTCCATTTTGTATGCTGAAGAAGATATTGAAGGTGATTTTTTAAAGATGAGGTCTAAATTAACTGAAATTATACCAAATAAACTCTACAAATTTAAGACAGTAGGAACTTTGAAGCTCATATTAGCTGGTGGGTCTTTCGAAATTGAACCTTCTGAAAATGGGTGTATTTTCACAGCAACTTTAGACTTTCACATGGGCAAATTACTTTCGAAACTCGCGAAGAAGAAAGTCCAAGAGATATCCCAACACATGATTGAAGAAGGAAAAAATTTGAAGAAGATTTTAGAGAGCTCTTTATCTTAATATTCATTTATTTCAGGAAGTTTTTCGAAGTGTATGAAGAAATTGATGAAAATAATTAAGAATTCAGTAGTTAATTAAGAAACGATATATCGTGTAAGTCTGAATATAAACTTCTAAAGAAAATGGGATAAAACATAAAATGACCTATTATGATATAGTAATTGTTGGTGCTGGAACATCAGGGGCAATTGCAGCGCGATTTGCTGCCTTAAAAGGATTGAAAGTATGCTTAATTGATGCAAACAGAAAAGAGGAGATCGGTAATAAAGTCTGCGGAGATGTGGTCTTAGCCTCCATTTTTGACTTTTTAAAAATGGATCACCCTCAAGGAAACGAAATATTGAGTAGGAAGAATAGTATCAAGATATATAGCTCTGATCTTCAGCATCATCTTACAGTTAATATGCCTATTTATTTGGTGGATAGATTACAATTTGGCCAAAAACTCTTGAAAGATGCGCTTGACTCGGGGGTATCAGAATTTTTAAATAACTCTAAGGTCATGGACCTGACCTATAAAAACGATAGCGTTAATGGAGTTACCGTTAGATTAAAAACAGGAGAAAAAGTGGTCATAAATGCTAGAATTGTAATAGATGGTAGCGGAGCTCATTCTATTGTGCGAAAAAAGATCAGAAGTGATATTGTACAAAAAGAGATTTCAAAAGATGATTTGGTTATTTGTTTTCGGGAAATCATTCAATTCAATGATAATTGGCGTCCAAATATGCCAAAAGATTCCTTAACGGTGATATTTGATTCTACCAATGTTCCTGGAGGTTATATCTGGTATTTTCCCAAATCAGATACAGTAGCCAATCTGGGAGTAGGTGTTTCCTTACATCAAAAAAGTAATTTGAAGCATATTTATCAGAACTTAGTTTTAAGTAAATTTTTAAGCATAAGGAATTATAAAGTATTATCTTCAAGCGGAGATATTGTTCCTATTAGAAGACCTCTTCCTTCATGTGCTGAGAATGGAATTATATTCATAGGAGATGCCGGATGCCATGTTAACACTGCTAGCGGTGGAGGAATCCATACTGGAATGAGAGCAGGTTATTATGCGGCTATGACAGCGAAAAAAGCAATTGAAGCAGAGGATTATTCATTACAACAGTTATGGGAGTATAATACTCTTCTAATGAATGATTTTGGAATCGGTCATGCGACTAACGATATCGCTCGTTTTCTCATACAGCATCTGGCAACAAATGATTTTAATTATATTATTAAAAAGAAATTGATTGATGATAATGAACTCACGCAAATGTTTTATGGTAAAATGATCTCCCCGTCGATTA
>JAHQWY010000486.1 GCA_029856445.1 Promethearchaeia archaeon | reverse complement strand
GCTTCTAAATTATGTAAAGCAAACATGCGGTATGGCTTAGCTTCATTTCATCTTATACAAGAAAAGTATGGATTTGAACCTAAGGCAACATTTATTTCTTCACCAGATGAAACTATTTCACGGAATAAATTCAGGTGGAATTCTGGATTAGGTTATGGTGGTCGATTGAATTGGGGAGATGGTAAAGATAAAATAATATTTTTAAATGCTAAGCCAAATTGTTGTGGAATTCTGGTAGGAGGATTAGAAGAATTACCTGATCCTTATAATTTAATTAAAAAAATAGACCAAATAAAATCTAGTGAATTATATTATAATGATATCCTAATAAACTGGGATTATGGGATCTCTAACCATTTTATTAATTGTCTTGAAACCAAAAATTTATCTGATATTGACCTCCCACCATATGTTTTTTTAATTCATGGGAGTGCTCCCGAGTATAGAGATATTGAAGATGATATTGGTCTTTATATAGATAAATCAAAAGCGTTGAAGGAGCTTGCAATTGAAGAGAAAACTAAATTTGGAAATCAAAATATTTTATTAGATTCTGATGCTAAATCGTATCTCAAACTTCATAAAAAAGCCTTGGAATTCTCTAATTCAAAGAGGGAATTAATTGCTAACAATCTTTTTGATTATGGGTACAAGATTATATGTAATCAACCGCATCAATTTCTTAAGGATTATAATAATTTCTATTTAGGGAGTAATTGTACAGATATTAGTAGTAAAATAATAGAATCAGATATTTTTCCAACAACCTTAAGGGCTGACATTGCCGCTTATCTATTTAAAGGTAAGAGAAATCTTTCTATTACAACTTTACAAAATTTTGGTTTTTTAAAAAGAGCAAAAGATTTGGAACTATTAGATTTATTAACAAATGCTTGTATTCTTCCCCATGGAGGGGGTTATTGTTTTAAAGATATCGATGATGTATTGGATGTGTTAGAGTATAAACATCAAAGATATTTTGTAACATCCTTAAAAACAAATATAAGTAGACTGAAAATAATTAGGAATGTGGGGGAATTACAATTTGAATATAGGGGACGAGATATAATACTCAAAACAATCCAATTAGATCTTGGAGATATTATCGCTCGCTTAAATCCATTATTCTCACTGAAATTATAAATTACTTTATACTTGCTCCAAGGGGTATATCTTTATCTGGTACTAAAATAGAAACTTTATTTTCAAAATCCGCAGCTAAGAGCATCCCTTCACTAGTGATCCCCCGTAATTTACGAGGTTCTAGATTAGTTAAAACAATAATTTTCTTACCTTCTAATTCATTAGCTTTATAAAACTCAGCTAACCCTGCAACTATAGTTCTTTTCTCAGTTCCTAAATCTATTGATAATTTATATAGTTTATCTGCTTTTGGTACTTTTTCTACTTTTTCTACTAAAGCTACACGGATATCTAATTTTTGAAAATCTTCATAAGAAATCAGTTCTTTACCACCTTCTTTTGACTTTTCTTTTAATTTTTCATATTCATTTTTAATTTCTTCAATTTCCAATTTTTGAAAAAGAGGTTTAGGTTTCTTAATATTTTGTCCTGGTTTTACAGAATTTTCATTAACGCTATCCCATCCTACATTTTCTAACTTTGAGGCGTTTAAATAATATAAAATCTTTTCGGAAGTTCCTGGTATAAATGGACCTAATAAAACTGCTAAAGCGTATACTGCTTGAGTACAAATATTAAACACGTGTCCAGCTGCTTTTTTATCTTTCTTAATTAAATGCCATGGGGCTTTTTCATTCAGGTATATATTCCCTTCTTTACCAAAATTTACAATATCTCTTAATGCTTTTCTTAATTTAAAATTTATTAGACTTTCTCCTACTTCCTTACTAATATTGTTTATTCTTTCTATAAACTTTTTATCAATTTCATCGTAATCTACTTTTTCAGGGATCTTACTTCCAAATTGTTTTTCTATGAAAGTTAAAGTTCGATGTATAAAATTACCAATGTTATCATTAAGAGTTTTTATATTATTTCCAAATTCTGACCATAGAAAAGAGGTGTCACTCGTTTCTGGTCTGTTAAATAGTAAATTAAATCTCCAGTAATCGAGTGGGGCTAATTCTAATGCTTCATCAATCCAAATCCCAATTCCTCTAGATTTTGATAGTTTCTCATTTTCATATAATAACCATTCGGTTGAAGA
>JAHQWY010000485.1 GCA_029856445.1 Promethearchaeia archaeon | reverse complement strand
TAACTAAGATAAGAAATACATTTACGAGGATTAATATTATTTGGGGCTCTCAGGGCACCAGTAGGACAAGAAGCAATGCAAGTATTTTTACACCATTTTGGACAGCCAACTTCAATAGTAGGTTCATCTGGTTCAAATTCATAATCAACTATTAGTGGTATTGGTGATATCCAAGAACTTTTCCGTGCAATTCTGTTTGAATAAAGAAAATTATTTTTCCCAAAGGTTCCCAATCCTGCTCTTGCAGCTGTTAATCTATGTGGAATATTAAAAGGTGCTCTTGAATCAATTCCGTTATCTCGTAAATAAGTACGGAATGATTTTATGCGCTGGTATAACTGACCCCTTGTTATTCGGTCATCATCTAAATAACATCGACCGAAGTAACCTTCTAAAGAAGAGGGATAAGCTTCCTTAAAATAAAGATCAATTAAAACGATAATAGATTTGCCATCATGTAAGATATTTTCAGGATCCAGACCTTTAATGAGTTGGATACCTTTTTTTGGAGCCCACGAGTATTCTTCTTTTCTTGTATCTAAAATTTCTTTTTGGGATTCAAAAGGCTCCATAGTTGTAAACCCAATATCTTCAAAACCCAATTCTAAAGCTTTTTTGATTACTTCGCTTTTTTCCATAGTTTTTCCATTGAAAGTCAAATTAATATGATATCTTAAAATCCAAATTCATATTATAAGTTAAGCCCTTCCAAATATAATTTATAAGTATATCTTAGCATTCAATTTCAATAACTAGTTGTTCTTTATAACCTATTATTACTTTTGCTAGTCCTTTCAACTCTGCATCAAAGTCACTATCCCCGGTGTCTACTCTTAAGCAACGAAGATTTCTCATTTTATCTTCAGTTGAAATGATAATTAAGTTTTTTTTCCCTATTTTTTTAATAACTTTCGGAGTAAATTGCTTATTTCCTCTTCCAAAAATAAAGCCTTGTCCTCCAATCGGGGAGATTATTATCTCGCACTCATCGAACTTTTCTAATAATTCAAGAATAGTTTTTTCATTCAAATCTTTTTCTATAATCTTTCTGTTGTGAATTGCATCAACTCCGAGTAGAGTCTTAGGCAACCCTAAGTTATCAGTTATAGCCTTTACAGTAGTACCAGGCCCTAATAAATAGAGTGTATCTGTTTTCATATCTTCAATTAAAAATTGAGCAATTTCTTTTTTGTTTTCTTCAATAGTTTTTCCAAATTTAGACCCATCTTTTCCTGCTTGTATTAAATTCCTGAAATTAATAACTTTTAAATAGCCATATAGAGTTGATTTTAACATATCCTTTCTAAAAAGCTCCTCATCAATATCTAATATCTCTCTTTCCTCTATTTGAATAAAATCATTTAGAAATCCGTCAATTATTTGAGCCGCAGCTCTTGGGTTAAAGCAAAATACAGAACTGTACATTTTTACTCCGCCAGGAACAGCAACTACAGGCTTTTTTAACCCAATAGCGTCATATATATCTCTTGCAGTCCCATCTCCACCACAGAAAATCAATAGATCAATATCTTCTCGAAGCATCTGTTTTGCAAGTCTTTTCGTATCCTCAGCAGTAGTTATTTCACCAATATTACCAATCACTTCATATTGGATTCCTATTCCTTTAATAACGTCTTCCCCCATTTTGCCTGGTGCTGCGAACATAAATATTTTTTCTTTGAGCTTAATTTGGGTTAGAACTTCTATTATTCTATGTGGGGTTATTGGTTTTGCCCCCATTTTTAATGCTTTCTGGTATATATCTCCATCTGTACCTTTAAGACCAACACTACCTCCCATACCTGCTATGGGATTAATAAGCAACCCTATTCTCTTCATAACTACAAAAAATTTAAAAATTTGATTAGAATAAAATTTTATTTTTTGACTGATGCTAGTTCGATGACTTCTTCAATTTTTTTTTTAACCTTTCGTACCCAGCTCTCTGGATTGTGACCTTCTTTAGCTAGATAATTCATAACTGTATTCACCTTAGGATTTATTCTCACATCGATTACTGCTGGAAGATTTGAATCAAAAGCTCGTTGTAAAGCAGGACGAATTTCATTTGGATCTGTTACTAGTTCACCATAGCAATTAAAAGCTTCGGCATACTTATCATATCGGGTTTCACTGCTTAAAGAACTTCCTAAACCAAAAAACTTCTTACCATGAGACATTTTTTGACCTCT
>JAHQWY010000484.1 GCA_029856445.1 Promethearchaeia archaeon | reverse complement strand
GAACAAATGGGTTTGGTTAATTACGAAGAATATCTAGATGAACTCGTTAAGGAGGTTCACACTATTATCACTGAGAATAATTTCATCACAGAAGAAGATTTAGAAAATCTGATAAAGAAAATAATTAAATAAAATTTAAACTCTTTAGAACAGAGAATTTAACATAATTTTCTAGTAAAATTTACGATTTTTCTATCAGAATAGAAAAACTAGTTTTAAAAGTCTGATCTCTCATTTGTTACTCAAGTTATTTTTCATTTAAACTAAAAATATTATCAAATGAGGATATTAGGGATGAAAACCTTTAAAAATAAAATATTATTAATAATTTTTCTCACAGCATTCTTTATAATACCCTTTTATCACTCCACTTTAACCACTTATGAGGGATCATATTCACAGGGTACCTCTTACATCCCCCAAGCTCAAGCTATTAATCGAACGGGAAAGATTTTTAGTAACATAACAGAGATTAGCGATAATCGTTATATAAATAGAGAACAACCCGAATTAAATAATCAACCAGAAATCTTTATTCCAAATTATAATATCTCTCATGCTAAAATGTCATTTGAAAATATAACTGCTATTAATTATACACGATATATTGAGGAAGAATTCTCTCAATTTATTACAAGCTCTATAAATGGTTCTACTTATATTTATCAGAAATTTTCAGTGGAGATAAATCAATACATCAATAATATTAGTATTCTAATTCAAGATATTAATAATCCTATTTCCTTCACAGATGAAAATTCATGGGAGGTGGCTGTTGTAAACTGCACTAATGATGGTATACCTAATACAGAGGAAGTTCTTGGTCTTTTAAAAAAACCACATCCACTTATCTACGCAGCTCATTGGGAGGTTTTTGATTTTAAAAATTCTGGTTTAGGTCCTCTTTATCTTGATACTTCTAAAACCAATATGACAATAGAAAGCGGAACTGAGAAATATTGGTTTGCATTTAGGATAAAAATCCCTCAGGATGATTCACGTACAGGTGGTGGACCAAAATTTCTCTATTTTAATCCAGATGGAGAGGGTGCTAATGATATTGGAGAAGGAACTACATTTGCTATATCACCAGATTTTGTTTTTGATGATTATACAATAAATAACGTTACCACCTCACAGGTCACAAATGGAACTCATTACGCTGGGGATCTTGATTCATTTAAGAATATTGATAACGATAGATATCTTGCTGGAGACACGGATAAAGTAGCTATAGAAGTTACATTTGATCTCCAAGAATTAAACAATTCACAATATACTTTCTGGAGTTTATATTTGAGAATCTTGAAACAATTATCTATAGGTTTAGGGAAAGCTGATTTTAATTGGTGGTTTGATCACTATAAATATCTTTTCAGTTTCGATTTCTATCTTATGGTGAATGTATCTGATGTATCAAGAATCCAATCTGTTAACCTCTCTATATTTGATTTTAATAATGCCACATGGGTACCTTTACAATATAACTTCATAGCTGAAAATGAATACCTTCTAAATATTTCTATAAGAAATCCATTAGAAAAATTTTATATTCTTCATTATATGGATTGTGGTCCTCTGAAAAATAATACTCTTAGATTAAAACTTGAATATAATGGTTATGGAAATGAGTTTAATGTATCCATTAACCAATTTAAAGTTGAAGTAGGGGAACTGGAAAATCTCGATACAATTCAACCTCATGATCCTTTATTTCAAGAACTATATTTTACTAATGATGTAAACGTGCTTAATGGAACAACCGTTCCCTTTGGGATCCAATCTGTGGAATCACTTCAATATAATGATGAAGATTATTACGAAGCGCAGGCTCTAACAAGTAATTTATCTTTTTTCTTCAAATATAATGTCTTAAATGATATTGATAGTGAACTGTGGAATGTTGATTACTACGATTGGATTGCTTCCTATCCTAACCCAATAGTACCTAAAATGGATATAAGGCTTACTTCTAATGTGAGTGCGCCTGACAATCTTGAGTTAGCAGCATTGGCACTATATAAAGGTGACATCGAATTGGATATTTTTGATGAGGAAACTAATAAAGAACAGTGGATTTTAATGAGTGGGGAAAGAGAATTCGCTCATTCAAACGAAACAACAACAGTATTACCTCTTGATGCTGGTTTCACATGGATCTTCTTAAATGTATTAAATGAATCAAGAAACAAT
>JAHQWY010000483.1 GCA_029856445.1 Promethearchaeia archaeon | reverse complement strand
TTTTTGAAGCTTCAGTTCTATCAGTTTCTATTTGAAAAGCTGGTGTTGGTTGAGGAGCTCCAACCTGTCCCAACATACTTTTAATTTTTTGTGATTTCTCAAAAAATTCCTTCCCTAATGAGTCATCACCTAATTCTACGCATAAGTAGCTAATTTTATCAAATAGAAATGCAGCTTTTTCGAAATCTGCACTTTTTAATGCTCCCGTGGCTTCTTCTATCAATTTATCTCGCTCTAAAAGAGGTTTTAATAGAGGGGAAACCTCTGCACTCATTTCCAAAATATCAGCAATAATTTGAATCATTTTATCCCGATTTTCAGGATCCTTTGCAATCATAGAATATGATTTTAAGCCTAAAATCCTTTCAATTTCGGTAGGGTTAATAGCTCCTTTTAAATCTTGTTTGTTCCCAATTACTGCTGTGTGAGCATGTGGGGATTGTTCTTTTATTAATTCTAAGAAAAACTTACTTTTTTCAACATTTTCTAAGGTTGAGTCAGTGATTAAAAGAGCAGCATCACTCCCTTTAATAAAATTATTCCAAAGATAACTGAATTGCTCTTGTCCCGCAAAATCCCATAAATGGAAATGTAGTTTTCCGATTCTTACAGTTGCAATATCACCTGTAATTGTAGGTATATGTTGTACTGGTATCTCTTCTGCTCTTATCAATTTTGTAATAGTTGTTTTTCCTACTCCAGAAAATCCAACCAAAGATATCTTAGGACGGAGATTTTTGTGGATTGTATCCACTATTGGATCAAACACTTCAAATGTTTTGGCATCAAAACGATCTTGTAAAATTTCCTCAAATAAATTAATAAACTCTTTCCTACATTTTACTAATTCCTTTTTAATGTTATCAAATTTATCTGTTAAACCAGTAACAAATAAAACTATTATTCCTACACTTTTTTGCGTTATATATGATACTCTAAATTTATAATAATCATGGAATTCAACTCTATCTTCTCCTCTAGAAGCCTCATCTTGCATGATTTCTGATATAAGATAATCTAAAGCTTCATGTTTTAGAGCTTTACCAAAATGCCTGTAATAGAGAAGTTCCTCCCCTTTGTAAATGAATACTTGCCTTAGTATGATAATCCACCAACGATTTTTAATATATAATCTCAAAGATTAAGTAGAGACATACTTTACTAAATCTTTTATAATTGAATATTTATCCTTTTTAATTTCCTCTTCTTTTAGAGTATCTTCTATGTTTGTCAACTCTTTAGTAAAATTGAAAACAGAAAATTCTTTAATCTCCTCATCTTCCGAGCTTTCACTTAATTTTTTCAAAAAGACACTAATATTTGGCATAAATTTAGCCAAATTAACATTTAAATCTAGTTTTGAAATAAGAATTAATTTTTCTGAAAATGAAAATAAATAATTATTTTTTCGGGCTTCAAGAGCAAATGAATTTATTTTTTCTAAATTTAATTCATTGGCAATCTCTTGTGAATTTGAAATTAAAGAAAGAATTTTTTGTGGAATAACTTTTCCCTTAGAAAATTCTTTAATCTTTGTTCCTAAAATGACTCCATATATATTTGCTATAGCGCATTCAGCATTTAAATCGGATTTTAATTGGGTAATAATATTCTCGTAATTGATCTGACTCATAATTTAGTATTCTTATATTTGATTAAATAATGAAACCCAATTTATTTATATTTATTTGTTATTAAAGTCATTATAACACTTAGATATTGATGAATTAAAAAGTTATTCAAATTGAAAGTATATAAAACACGCTTTAAAGAAAAAGAATCTGATATAACTATCATTTCAGAATCCAAAAATGCTATATTAAAAGCAAAAAAAATTTTTTTTTTACATAGGAGAAATTTGGAGGATTATGTGTTAAAAAATAACCAATTTCTGACTTCATTAACTCCAATTAAAGTGAATACAGACATAAGAGTTATTAAACTGATGGCTGATTCCACATATATTTGTGATGTAGGACCTATGGCAGCTGTTGCGGGAGCTCTAGCTGATCTTATGTTAGAAGTTATGAAAAACAGAGATGAAAAAGAAGATTCTGGTTTTGATAAAGCTAAAATTGCCTTAGTTGAAAATGGGGGAGAAATAGCTATAGATTCAATAAAACCTATGAATATTGCTCTTTATGCTGGAAATAATGAATTGAATTTGAATATTGGATTTTTAATAGAAAAAAAAGATTGTCCA
>JAHQWY010000482.1 GCA_029856445.1 Promethearchaeia archaeon | reverse complement strand
CATCAAGCATATGATTTAATGATATCTAGATCCCCAATCCCATGGTTGCATATTGCAGAAGTCGTAGGAGAGGAGGCAAAAAATAAAAAATTTAAACAAGTAGGTGTATTAGGGACAAAATATCTTGTTACTTCACCAGTGTATCCAGAAACTCTTAAGAAATTTAGGATAAATTGTGAATTTGCTCAAGAAGGAGATCGGGACAGAATAGATCAGATAATTTTTGAAGAGTTAGTAAATGGCATTTTCAATGAGAAATCCAGAGTATATCTTAATAAAGTTATAGAAAAATTGAAAGCTAGTGGATGTGATGCAGTTGTATTAGCTTGTACAGAAATTCCTCTTTTAATAAATCCAGATGATTCACCGCTACCCATTCTCGATTCTACACGTTTGCTTGCAAGAGCTGCTATTAAAAAAGCTCTTGAATAAGGAAATTGTCTTTTTATTTCTTTATTTTTCAGTCAAATTCTTTAGGTTCATCTCTAGGCAATCTTTCATCCACAGACAGTAATGGTTCAAATTTTTTATGAGGTTCTGTTTGATACCAATATGCTGTTGATGACCAATCATCTGAACGCTGATTTGCATGACCATGTTCAATTTTAACTTTGATATTCTTATGAAAGTAAATTGGATCTTCAATATGATACCTATAATAGGATATTTTCCCACTCCAATTTTTCCCTCCAGGCAATGTTATCCCAAAATACGGAGAACAGTAATATTCAGAGGGACTCCATGCAGTGCAAAAATAATCTTCAGTCCCAGTTCCGTATAGTATTATTTCACCATCATCAATTTCAATATAATCATCCCCCTCACCAGGCCAGTTCATCCTTTCAGTTTCAAATAAATTATGGATATCCACATGACAACCAACATAATGACCTTCTCCTTCAGCTTCTAATAAGATATAATCATTTTCATGCGAAAGATTCGCTCTGCTAAACATTTCTGGTTTCCAATTCATTTTCCTTATTTTTTCATAGTCTTGACCTTGGCAGGGATTTTCCCTTTTCCATGTAGTATGAAATCTGCCAAATGATTCTTCTATTTCATTATATTCCTCATACTCAATATAGTAATAAACAACAAGCTCTTCTTCACTTTCATTTTCAATTTCAATTTTTGCGTTTGCTGAAAACGGCATAGGAAACCAACAATTAAATCCTCTACCATCCCTAGGTCCCATTGAAAGAGGCAAACTCCAGTAATTTACTGTTTGTCCATGCCCAACTCCAAAAAAATCACCAACAGGGCATTCTATAGAAGGATTTAATTCATTATCCCACCACATTCGAAGTACAGCCTTCCTTAAATAATGAATATCCCTAGAAGCAAGAGTCATCCATATATGTCGAATAATCCCTGATTTTTTTAAATCGCAGAGCTCAAATGTTTCATTAGGCTTGATTCTTATATTATCTAAATTTTTTCCTTCTCTATCATAGCTAGAAATTCTCTTTCTCCAAACTTTTTTCTTAATTTCTGCTAGATTTGAGAGTGAATTAAAACCAAACTCCATTTAAATCCCTTATTATGAAATTTTATAAAATAAAATTTTTAAAATGAAATAAGGTTTTTCATTAGTTTTATTATAGTCAACAAAATTTATTTATTGTCCCTGTAGTTGAACATACACTTTTCTATTACGTGGACCATCATATTCGGCAAACATTATGCCTTGCCACGTTCCAAGCATCATTCTTTTTTCATGAATTATTATATCAACTGAAATTCCTGTTAGTGTGCATTTGATATGAGCATCTGAATTCCCTTCCCCATGTTTATATGAATAACCTAGTCTACCACCTTTAGGGATTAATTTTCCTAAGAAATTAGCTATATCTCTTTTTACTGAAGGGTCAGCATTTTCATTAATCGTAATTCCTGCTGTAGTGTGAGGTATAAATACTCGACATAAACCATCTTGTATATTAGAATTTTTTATTATTTTATTTACTTCATTAGTTATATCAAGAAGGATTTCTCGCTCGGGTGTTTTAAGCCTAAATTCTTCAAATTTAATCATATTACCACCAATTCTTAATTAATTTGAGAATACATAAATTAGTTTCTATTTATTAAAAGAACCATGCTTTCCCTTTCCTTTAGTAAATGATTTACTTCCTAGAACATGTTCTCCAGTTTGTAAAGTTTTTAAACCATATTCGAATTCTTGATCCATTGCATCTTTAATAT
>JAHQWY010000004.1 GCA_029856445.1 Promethearchaeia archaeon | reverse complement strand
AGAAAACTTCAAATACTGCATTGAATGTGGGAAACCTATGTAAGAGAGTTAAAATGTGTTAGAGATGAAAAAATTGAATAAATTATGTGGAGGGGGAGAGATTCGAACTCTCGAAGGCCTTTGCCATTGTCCTACCAAAGCCATGGCTGTGGTATCTGGATCTTAAGTCCAGCACCTATAGTCTTGACCCAATCAAGCATTTAATATGGCCTTTTATACTGTAGTCAAATTGACCAAACTCGGTAACCCCTCCAATGTTAAGAAATAGATTATATCTTTTAAAAGCTCTAAAAATATTATTAATGGCTTTTAAGGGTAACAATAATTCAAAGTTATAATTTTAATTTAAATTTTTCTTAACCTTTTGATATTAATGGTTAGATAAGGTTTAAGAAAAAACAAAAAGAAATAAATAAGTAGAATCTATTAAAATAATATCATATTCACAATTTATTAACTTGTACTTATAGATTTAGATTATTATCTTATAATAGATAAATTATATGGTTAAATATTATGCCTGTAGGTATTCTTGTAATTCGCTGGGATAATGAAATTGGCCCAATAAATGAAGGGTTTTATCCTGAGACTTTAAAGATAACAAACAATTTACTCACGCAAGTTTATTCAAGTCATAGATATCAGAGTCTCAAACCTGGTTTTGCCAGCATCGCACTTAAGAATAATAAAGTAGTATCATTTTTCTCTGGAGTAGGACAAGATTTTATTTCAGTTGAGAATTATGTTGTTGCCCTTATACTTCGAAGAGATGAAAAACCTGGAAAATATCGAGAGGTATTGAAGACAATTGCCGCAGAAATTCTTGAGAAAATCCCAGATGATACATTTCGAGAGGTTTTACCTGGATTATATAACCAACTAGCGAGTGTATAAAAATTTTTTATTATATTCCTTTTTTTATAGATTTTAGAAGTTGATATGTGGATTATAAAAACCTTAAAATGAAATAGGATAAGTTTGACTAGTTATTTTTAATTTCTTTGACTACAATTTTACCCTGTTCATTAGTTTCAAGAAGACCTGCTTTTTCCAAATCCTGAACATTTCTTTTGACTAAAACAATAGGAGAACCGATAGCGGATCGGAGATCTTCTAAAGTTATTGCTCCTACTTCTTCAACTATTAGGAAAGTTTTGAAAAGTACTTCTTTTTCCATTAAGGGTTTTAATTTATCAAAATAATTGATTTTATCAATATTATTTTTGTGAAATTCTTGAATTTCTACAATTTTTTTATTTAAACGTTCGATTTCAGCATTTGCTTCTCTATTTTTATCACTTAATTCCCCAACTTTATTTATCAACTCTTCATGTTTATTTTTCATTTGTTCAAATCTAGACACAGCATCTTTTGCTTCGGAATCTCTCTCTGTAGAAACTAATTTGCTGTCTAATAATATTTGATCAAGTTGATTAAGTTTCGATTTTAATTCTTGTGTTTCTTTTAAGCGTTTTGCTTCCATTTCCGATATAATCTTAACTTGTTCTTCCTTAAATTTATCTGTAAATGCTTGAAGTTCTTGAACTTTATTTTCTAGTCCTTTCCTTGCTTCTTTATGTAGTAGTACTTCTGAAGTTTTTTCAGCTATTTCTGCTCTTAAATTTCCAATAGTTTCATAAGATTCTTCCAATTTCTTTTGGGTAGGTACAATTTGTTTTTTCACTAATTCAAGTTCTTTTTGAGATTGAGCGATTTCTCCCTTGGCATATTCTAGCTCAAGTTCTTTCTCATTAAGTTGTTGTCTTTGCGCACCAATCAATTCTTTTAATTCGAGTATATCTTCTGGAATATCGCTCATTTTAGAGAGTTTAGCTTTTTGTTGTTCAATTATAGCCTCTTGTTCGCTAACAATTCTCTTTTGACGTTCTACTAGTGCCGTTAGTTTATCTACTTTGGATTGCAGAATAGCAGTTTTCTTTTCACTGGATTCAATTCCATCTAATACATCTCTCAAATCTTTTGACACAGTTAATTTACCCTCAATTAATAATTAAAAATAAAATAGTATAAAATGTTAATTTAGCAAATATATTTATTTTTTTTTTCTAATAGAAACTTATAACTATTAAGAGCGATTAGTTTTAAATAATTTTCGAAATTGAAAGATAATTCATCATCTCTAGTATTAAATTGTAAAAGGTGATAAAAATTCTTACAGTTTGTTTTAAACCAACTCCTTTAAACGTCATCATTCTTATGATTTTTGAAGAAATAGAGAACCGTAATAAAATAAAGTTGAAAGAAATTCATTTATTTAAAAATAAGAATGATGTAAATGACTTTGTTGGACTAAATGACCTTAAATTAATAGAAGATATTGATAAAATTTCAAGGAAAGAGGTTCAAAACTTAATAGATTTAATCAACAACTACTTATTAGAAGGAAAAATCAATTTATTTGAAGGAGTAAGTGATTTAGGCATCGAATTAGACCTACAAGAAAAATTTCCATCAAATTTTTCTCAAAACGTTGTTAATAATCTTATTAACCTTAAACCTGGTGAAACAACATCATATTCAAAAATTGGTAAAGAAATTGGCTCAAAAGCTTATAGAGCTATAGGAAATGTCTGTAAATCAAATCCAATTCCGTTAGTTGTTCCGTGTCATCGAGTACTAAGAAAAAGTGGAGAACTCGGAGGTTTTATGGGAAAATCAGATAAAACGTGGGAAACCAACCTAAAAAAACAATTATTAAAATTAGAAGGATATCAAATATAAAAATCTATATTAATAACTATCGAAATTATTATAAAAACTTACAACTTCTATTTAATATTATGGTACATGTATCTCCACTCACACCTTATATCCCTATTAATCCAGAAGAATTTTGCACTAATCCTTATGATATAATTAGCAAGGATGAGGAATTAGAATTAAAGAAGCTTTCTAATTCATTAATACATCTTATTTTACCCGATGGAGAAGGTAATGAGGTCTATGAAAACGCTACTAAAGCATATAATATGTTTAAAGATAAAAAAATAATAGAGCAAGAAAAAACACCTAGTATTTTTGTGTATCGCCAAGAATCTGCTCATTTCAGTCATCAAGGGTTAATAATTGGAATCTCCCTTAAAGATTATGAGGAGGGTAATATTGTGAAACACGAACATACTCGAGAAAAGCCCCTTAAAGATAGAACAAATCATATAGTTGCAACAAATGTAGCAGCTGGTTTAGTTTGGACTGTTTTTAAAGCAAATAAGAAAATAAATCGCATAATTGAGCAAATAAAAGAAGGAAAACCTAAATTTAATTTTAAAAAATATGATTATGAGCATATCTTATGGCAAGAAACTGATTCTACTATTATCACCACATTAAAAGCTTTATTTAAAAAAGAAAAATTATATATAGCTGATGGACATCATAGGGCGGCGAGTGCTGCTGAATATCGTAAAATCCAAATGAAAAAATCCATTAAAGAAAAAAATTCTGAAGAACCCTGGCAATATTTATTAGCATATGTAGCTTCCGATGATCAAATTCGCATTTTACCATATAATCGGGTTGTTAGAAAACTTCCAATATCTGAAAAAGAATTCTTAAAGAAATTAGAAGAGATATTTAATATAGAATTAAAAGAAAGTGCTTTTAATCCCGTAGAGAAAAATGAGATTGCTATGTGTTTAATGGGTAAATGGTATAAACTTAGAATTAAAAATAGAAAATTTAAAACTAAACAAGAATCTTTAGATGTTACTATTCTTCAGGAGAAAGTATTAGAGCCTATCTTAAGTATCACTGATCCACGTGCCGATGAAAATATTTTCTTCGTCGGAGGTCTACTGGATCCTAAAGAAATGGAAAAATATATAACTGAAAAAGGAAATGATTTATTTTTTAATTTATATCCAGTAGATATTAGAGATATAGAATCGATTGCAGATAAGGGAGGTGTAATGCCCCCTAAATCTACCTGGTTTGACCCAAAAGTTCTTTCAGGATTAGTTTTACATGATTTAAAAGAGTATTAAATATTCTAATTATTTAAAATTCTTTAGAAATTCAGACATTTTTTCTGCAATCATAGTTGCAGCAGCAATTTGATTTTCAATACTTTGACTTCCGATATGAGGAGTGAGTATTAGATTTTCTGTATTTTTAATTAATTCTGAATCTTTAAGAGGTTCTTCACGATAAACATCAAGAGCAGCACCCGAAATAATTTTATTTTCTAATGCTTTTAATAACGCTTTTTCGTCTATTAAATTACCTCTGGCAGTATTAATAATTATTGCATCTTTTTTCATAAGTTTAATTATGTCTTCATTGATTATATTTTCAGTTTGAGGCGTAGCAGGAAGATGTAATGATATTATTTGAGCATCTTTCACTAAATCCTCAATTGAATTATAAATAAAACATCCAATTTCTTTAGCTTCATCTATAGCTACTTTACCTTTGCTAAACCGAGAGTAAACTCCAACTTTCATTCCCATTGCGAGTGTAATTTTTGCTAAGTGTTTTGCTATATTTCCGAATCCGATTAAACCAAGTTTTTTTCCTTTCAATGTATATCCTAAATACTGATCTTTGTTCCATTGGCCTTGGTGAGTTGTACGATCAGCATGAGAAATTTTCCTTGCTAATGATAACATCAAGCCTAGAGCCAATTCTGCAACAGATACTGCAGGTGCTTCGGGAGTGTTCAAAACTTCTATATTCATTTCAGCAGCTTTTTCTCTATCAACATTGTCTAATCCAACTCCCGCTCTACCAATAACTTTCAAATTTTTTGCATTATCTAACACTTCAGAAGTTAACTTTGTTCTAGAACGGATAACAATTCCGTCATAATCTTTTATTTCTTTTTTTAAGTCGTCGTGTGTTATTGTAAATTTTTTAGAAACCTCAAATCCATTATCTTCAAATATTTTTATACCTTCTTCTTCAAGTTTATCACTAATTAATATTTTCATCTTTATCACATGGATTTATTTTAAGTATATCGTATTGTTTTTTTCATATATTTATTGAATTTTGAAGTATTTTTAATATTTCTTTATTCTTTTTTTTCCTTTAAAAAGTTAATAAAAAAAGATGATATTTTAAATTATTTTAACTCGTTTATTATTTCAGAAAGAATTTTTAACATTTTTTCAAGGTCGTTAAGTGTTATTTCTCCCATATGGCCAATTCGGAACGTTTTATTTACAAGATTTCCATATCCATTGACAATTCTATACCCTTTCCCTAAAAGCATTGAAACCATCTTTGGAATATCAAGATTTAATGAGTTATTTATAGTTGACACTGTATTTGATTCATATCCCTTCTCAGGAAACATTTCAAGATTCATCTCGTGAACCCATTTCCGTGTTCGTTTTCCAAGTTGTTCATGTCTTTCAAATCTTTTCTCCAAACCTTCTTCATTTAATATATAATCTAATTGAGCCGTTAATCCTCTTATTTGTGGGATAGCTGGTGTAGCTGGAGTTTGATGCTTTGCATTACTTTTCTTCATTCCAATAAAATCGAAATAGAATCCTCTATTTTTTACTTTTTCTGCTTTTTCGAAAGCTGCATCTGATACAGAACAAACAGCTAGTCCTGGAGGTAAGGCAAAACATTTCTGGACTGAAGCTAAACAAACATCGATTCCTAATTTATCAACTTCAACTTTAATACCTGCCATTGAAGAAGTTGCATCTACACACACCAATGAGCCGTAATCTTTTATTGCAGGAACTACTTTATCAATAGGATTATATACACCTGTAGAGGTTTCATTTGCTTGAATAAAAACTACGGAATAGGTCTCTCTATCCATTATTTCTTTAATGAACTCACTAGTAATAGCATGACCCCATTCAACTCCTTCTTTTATAGCATTTTTACCATTTGATATTCCAATATCATACCATCTATCACCAAAGGCTCCAATTGATAAGAATAATGCGTTTTCACCGTCATTAATTAAATTTCTAACACATGCTTCCATAACACCTGTTGCACTTGAAGTTGCTAATAAACACTCACTTTTAGTATATAATAATCTTTGAAGCCCTTCAATGGCAATTTGATGCATTTCTGAATAGGGTTTAGACCTATGAGTATCGTTTGGTTTTGCTAATTCTTTTAAAACTCTTTCGGGGATATGAACGGGTCCGGGAGTAAATAATGTTAATTGAGAGCCTTTCTCTTTATTAAAATGAATATCAGTCATGTTGAATCAGTTTTTTATTTATTGAGACTTTTTTATAATAATACATTAAATTAAGTAGTATGGTTTGATATAATGTTTATTATTTATTATTTATAAATTTGAATAATGTGAATTTTGGAAGTATTTGTAACATAGTCAAGAATAATAAAAAAGAATTAAAGAGAAAAATTTCTATATTTTTCTGTTAAAATTTTTCTAAAACAAGATTTCCTTCATGATTAACAAATATCAAATAATCTGAGATTATATAAAAGAAGATTTTAAAATTTCTTAGATGCATTAATGATAATCCATACTCACTTAAATATAACGCAGCTCTACTTAATATATTTGCAAAGAGAATGACAAAAAGGGAGATTAAATTAAATAAAGCCAAATTCTGATAAATAAAATATGAAGATATTAAAGCTTCGATTGAGAAACCAACAGTTATTATCCCAATTCCAATATTAAGTATACGCCATTTTTTTGAATAAATACTAACAAATCTTCCTTTAACTATAGCTGCAAAACCTACAATTAATATGGGTAAAGCTGAGATATTAATTATAGTTAGAAACGAAATATTAGGTTGATTAATAATAAAAAATAAAAATGCTAATGAAAAGAATATTGAAATAATTCCAAGTAAAAATCTATTAAGATTATGTCCATCTCCTCTATTTCTTTTGTCAACACTACTAACAATCTTCAAAATTCCATAAAAAAACAATGCTACAAAAGGATAAACTATCAACACCAAAAATGCTTCTACTCTAAAAAATAATGCAAATGTAATGTATGATATTACCAAGAAGCCAGAGATATATTTATCAGCTCGAAGTTTAGTCTTATGTATAATATTAATCATAATCTTTTCATTTTAAAATTAGAAAATTGAATTTTAATAATTAAATAATTTTATTCAATTTTATATGTTATTGTTTATTTTTTTAGAATTTAAGATATCAGATAATAACCAAAATCTTTTAAATTAATATTACCTCAATCAAAAAAATAGGACAAAATAGTTACCTATTATTATCAAGCATACAGCAATGAAAAACTTTTTTCGAAATTTCTCTTTTAAAAATAGAATTGAAAAGATTTGGTTTAATATAGGGGTATTTATTGAAATTAATGATGTTAAAATTAACCCATTAATTTCTACTGCCTTATAATACAATGTATCCGCAAATCCCAATGATAATATTCCTGCGATTCCAATAAATACAAAAGATTTTAAATGTTTTCGATTTTGCTTTTTAAAACCTGAGTAATATACAGGAAAGAACAATCCAACAGGAAAAAGTATTATACAAGCCATGAAGACTCTTATAAAATTTGTAATAAATACATCACCAGAGAGAATTCTTGCCTGGTTAAATGAAAGAATTGCGATAGCCCATAAAAAGGCAGCAGCAAGTGCAAATAAAGCTCCAATAATGACTTCTTCATGGTTCTTATCCTTCGTATTTTCATTTAACTCATTCTTTTTTACTTTATCTTTAGAACTTAATATAAAAACACTAGACAGAAAAAAAATTCCCCCCAAAATTATTGAAACTTTTAATTTATCACCAAAAAAAAGTATACTAAATGGAATTATAAAGATAAGTGAAAGTTGAACAAGAGGATAAGCACGAGAAGCATCTATCTTCTTTAATGACATGTAGTAAAGTAAATCTCCAGCTGTGACACTTAAACCAGATATAAGAGACGCTATTAAATACCAAACTAACTCTACTTTAGTTAAACTGCTGAAAAAATAGTAACTTCCAAAAAACAAGGAAAAGATAAAAGTACCGAGAGATACACAACATAGCCTAAAAAATAAATTTGCCTTAGGTTCTGTTTTCTGCAGTCCCGCTTTATAAACAAGGGACGCTATTGCCCAAACAAATACAGCATAAAATGTAAATAATAAACCAAATAAGTCAACCATTTAACAAATATTATTTAAAATTATTTTAAAACTATCGTTTTTAAGGTATTGATTTTAGTCTTAAAAGAAATTCTCTAGAAGGAGGTTGGTTAAATAAAAACATGTTAATTACCATTTCATTAACATCTTTATCCGTTTTAGCTAGAGAAAACATATTAGAGAGATTTTTACCATTATTTTCATAAAAAAAATCTACCATTGAAGAGGTTATTTTGAACTTTCTTCTAATTTTTTTGATATTTTGATGAGATTTATATTTCTTTAATGTGTTGCTGGTAAAATCATCGTTTTCTAAAGCAAGTATGGCTGTTTCTCCAGCAATATGACCAGATACAATACTTGCATATATCCCTTCACCACTAATAGGCGACACAAATCCAGCAGAATCCCCGATCATTAAAATGTTGTCTTTAAAAAGACTGTTTTCTTTCACCCCTAAGGCTGGTAAAGGATAAGATCCCCTCCATATTTCTTTAAAATCCCTATTTGGAAAAAATTTCTCTAGAAAAGGATCATTTAGAAAATTTTCATACACTTGATTTATATTATATATGCGATTCGTCTCTAACCAAGTACCACATCCGATATTGAAACGTTTTTCATCTAAAGGGAAAATCCAATTATATCCTTTATATTTTCGAAAGAAAAGTGATATTGAGGTTTTATCAAGGTAATTCATTCCCTCCATAATAGCACATTTACATAACCCTATTTCATCGATCTTCCATTTATTTCTCATTCCAGATTTGATGGCCAACTTAGAGCCCATTCCATCAGCGATTATTATAATCTTTCCTAAATATTCTTTAATTTCATTATTGTGTTTAGTCTTTACACCAATTTTATGATGTTGTTTATACAAAAAATCAAAAGATAAATTTTTATCAAAAAGCTCAACTCCCGCATCTACTGCTATGTCCCTTATAACATTATCAAATTCTAATCTATCTACTGTATAAGATGGTTCTCTTATATCTTTCCATGAATATTTTAATTGATAATAATCTCCTGAATACATACTTATTCCTGTAATAGGCAGCAAATTCAAATTACGTAACTGAGGGTAATATTTTAATACTCTTGAGCTTATAGCACCCCCACAGGGTTTTCGCCACTCAGTATTTCTTTCTATTAAAGCAACCTTGTATCCTTCCTTAGCAAGGACTTCAGCACATTTTGATCCTGCGGGTCCCGCACCTGAAATTACTACATCATACATTCTAAACAATCACATCTTTAAACTTAATATTATGAACTAGTATTTATATTAAATTAGAGGAAATTTATTAAATTATAAGTTCTTTAATGAAATTATGAGGAATGAAGAAAAATTAAATTATGAGTTTTTGAAGAAATATGGATTAGAAATTAATAAGATACCAAATCAAGAAGACAATTTTGAATCAAAAACTTTTAAAACTGGTACTACTACAGTTGGTTTAATTTGTAAGGATGCTGTTATCTTAGGAACAGATAAAAGAGCATCAATGGCTTATTTTGTAGCAAGTAAAACCTCCAAAAAACTTCATATGATCCAAGATCATCTCTGGATGACCATTGCGGGAGGCGTTGCTGATGCACAATACCTTGTGGATGTTTTGCGTGCAGAAACCACAATATATCAACTGGCACATGATAATAAGCCCATAATGGTAAAATCTGCAGGAAAACTTTTATCAAATATATTATATTCCAATAAAATGTTTCCTTTTGAAGTTGGACTTATCTTAGGTGGAGTCACGGAAAATGAGGGTCCTAGCCTTTTACAAATAGGAGCCTATGGCTCAATACTCCCAGAAAAATTTTGTGCTGTAGGTAGTGGTCAAAATTTTTCTTATGGTGTTTTAGAAGCTAAATATAAAGATAATTTAATTATTAAAGAGGGTAAGGAAATCATAAAAAAAGCTGTTAGCTCCAGTATTATTCGAGATATGGCATCAGGGAATGGGATAGACATTGCTGTTGTCAAAAAAGAGGGACCAGCTGAACGTGAGTTTATACCCATATAAAGTTGTCATTTAGATAATAAACCCTTATTAATTTACTCTCCTTTTATTTAAATTTTATGTTCTATATTCTTTTTTAATAAAATTTAAAAAAGAAAATTAGAAATTAGTATTATAATAAACAAAATTATAATTATTACATACGTTTATAAAAGTTAATTACTTTATCTTAAGATAGAAAAACCTCGTGTAAGAACTAAGAATAAACGAATAAGACTAGAATAAGTAGAACCGAAATTGGGATTTAGGGTGACAACAAATTGAGCTACAAAATATTAGTAGATTTATCCCACAGAGAAAAAATAGAAGAATTTCCAGAATTTTCCTTAGATGAAGATGATTATGAAATAGATTACATTGATAAAAATGAGGGACCGATAGATTTTGATATGCTTGAAGATTTTGATATTTTATTTATAGGAAATATTCAACATACTCAAAATGGAAAGGATGATAAATTCACACAGACTGAATTAAAAGCTGTTAAAAGATTCATTGGTGAAGGTGGGGGACTTTTTTTAACAAGTGGAGATGGAGGAGATAGAGATATACCAATGAAACAAGGATCAATTAGAGTCCTGTATAAGGTAACAGGAGTTCGAAGGTTTTGGAATGGCATCATTCATGAAGCCCCCTCTAACTTTCTAGTGAAGAAAAGAAATCTATTAATAACTGAGTTATTCAATCACCCAATTACAGAGGGAATTACAGAGTTAGTTTTACCCAATTGTACATTCTTTACAATTTCGGAAGAAGATGTAGATGATATAATAATAACTTCAGAAAAATCAGAATTTAAATATTATATTGATGATGAAGTCAGTGCACTTGGTCCTGTACCTATTTGTGCTGTTTCTGAGTTTTATGAAGGGAGATGTGTGACTATTGGTTCCTCTGATTGGCTTACTGAGGATGGAGATTTCGGACTTGATGCAGGTGACAATTTAAAATTTTTAACTAATATTATTGAATGGTTATCTTTCGAGGTTTAATTAATTAATTTATCTAACTTATATTATGGTTTTTAGAGTTCTAAGACCAGATTCCATGTCTGTTTGGCAAAATAAGGAAATTCTTAGACGTTTTTCTAGGTACCGAGGGATCATTGATGGGGATGAAATAGCAAGATATTTGATTGCTAAAACTATCGAATGTGATTTTAGTCCAAATGATTCTTTAGAACATCTTGAAATACTTTTACATGAAAAATCTCTGGAATTTAATGAATTGATAGAGGAAGACACTGAAAGAATTAAATATCGTAAAACTTCCTCTCCTTCTTATATACATTTAGCAGAAACTATTGCGAATAAATATCTTGAAAGTTGTATTTTTTGTGAACGTAAATGTGAAGTCAATAGGATTGATGGACAAAAAGGATATTGTTTAATTACTAAAGATTCATATGTATCTTCAGCATTTCTACATATGGGTGAGGAGGCACCTTTAATCCCTAGTGGTACAATTTTTTTCCAGGGATGTAATTTTGGCTGTGTTTTCTGTCAAAATTATGATATTTCTCAATCATGGAAGGGGAAACGAAATCTTGATGATATCGCTCAAAAAGTTGATGTTAAAAAATTAGCTACTATTGCAGATAAACTAGTTGATAAAGGAGCAATTAACATAAATTATGTTGGAGGAGATCCAATTCCAAATATCCATACAATAATAGGAAGCCTAAATCATCAAACATGTAATATCACTCAATTGTGGAATTCAAATTTCTTTTTATCTAACAAGGCCTTATCTTTAATCATTGATTTGATGGATTTTTGGTTGCCAGACTGGAAGTATGGAAATAATAAATGTGCTAAAAAATATTCTGGTATAGATAACTATTTTGATATTATTTCTCGTAATCATAAAAGAATTCATGATGATGGTAGTGGTGAAATAATAATTCGTCATCTTGTAATGCCTGAACATATAGAATGTTGTTCAAAACCTATATTAGATTTTGTAGCTAAAGAAATCCCAAAAGCTGTTGTGAATATTATGGGACAATATCATCCTCAGTACAAGGCTTATCAATTCTCAGAAATAAATAGAAGGCCTACTTCACAAGAAATACTAGAGGTAAAAAGATATGCAAAATCTTTAGGAATTCTGTACGAACCAGTATCATAATAGAAATTTAAAATTAGAAAAATCTAAAAGTAATTAAATATTTAAGAATCCAACTCTTTATTCTAAATCTTTGAATTTAATATTATGGGTTAATTATGAATTTTAATTTGAGTGACGTAAAAGGAGTAGGTAAGAAAGAAGATACGCTTAAAGAAGCAGGCATAGATTCTGTTGAAAAACTCGCAAATGCAAATATTGATGAGTTAACTACCCTTAAGGGTATTGGGAAAGCAACTGCTGAAAAATTAGTTGAAAATGCTAAAAACTTATTGAATGAATCTACTAAAGATGATTCAGCTGAGTTAATAAAGGAAGAAGCTATAGAGAAAAAAGAAGAAGAAAAAGCACAAGAGGAATTAAAAAAATTAGAAGAGAAGAAAGAAAAATTACAAGGAAAAGAAGTTGAAGAAGGAGATTTCATCTTAATAAAAATAACGGGTCGTACTCAAAAAGGTACTATCTTTAGGGTTTCTTCTGAAGAAGATGCGAAAAAGGCAGGTATATATGATGAAAATAAAGCAAAACAAGGGATGTACACTCCTGAGTTTGTAATCGTCGGTAAACCGGGATTTTTAAACGAGGGACTTACTGAATTTATTAAAGAAATGAAATATTTTGAAAAAAGATCAGTAAGAATTCCTCCCTCTAAAGCGTATGGAAAGAGAGATCCTCAAAAAATTGAAAGAATAGGAATAGCTAAATTTAGAAGATTAAACGAGGGAAAAAATCCAGAAATCGGCCAAGAATTTGTTAAGCAAACTCAAGGTCAAATGCAAAGAGGGACTGTAACAAATGTTGTACAGGGGAGAGTTATTATAGATTATAATCATCCATTAGCTGGACAGAGTGTAGATTATAATTTAGAAATCATTGATAAAATAGACGATTTCAATGAGAAAATAGAATACTTTATGATTAACAAAGGAATCCCTGCTGAAAATATTTCTGATTTTCAAGTTAGTTATATTCCTAAGAATAAAACTCTTGAGATTACTATTCCAAAAATGTTTCTTTTCCAGAACTTAACATATCTTAAATTTGGCCTAGCTATGGATCTACAATCTCACATGGCTGAAGAGATTGATGATGTTAAATTTATAGAGGTGTATGAAAAGATACCTTTAACTCCAACACCATCTGAGTCAATAATGCAAAAAGTAGAAGATTTCAACAAAGGAGAAGAAAAGGAAGGGGAAAATTAAATTTTTCAAAAACCTTCAACTAATCCTAATCTTGCTTACAAGTTCATCTTTTTTAATTTCTCGTTCCTTTTTATACTTAGATTTTAATTTATGATATTTTGCTCTTTTTCGTTGAAATTCTAATCTTCTTTTGAGAGATTTGCTTTTCTTCTTTAAGTACTCTTTCTTGGCTTTTTTATATTCTTTTTTAGCCTTTTTATAATCCTTTTTCGTCTTCTTGTATTTTTTATATTTTTGCTTTATTTCTTGTCGTAAATCCTTACTTATATCTCCTATTCCTAATTCGTTCAAAGTTTTTTTAAATTTCTCAAATGACTCAAACCTAATTACTATAATACCTAATTCTCTTGCAGGAACTAGATTTTTGATTTTATCATCGATAAATACGCATTTTTTTGGGGATGTATCTAATTTTTTCATAACATATTTATATTTCTCCATATCTGGTTTGATAAAACCGATTTCATTTGAAAGGAAAACATGATCAAATGTATCATAAAATCCCTTTAACATATTGGATTTAGCATGAATATCGTGAGTATTTGACATTAAACTAACTGTATATCCTGCTTGATGCAGCCGTTCAATTATTTCTGCCATATCTGAGGAGAAATGTGTGACTTGTGAATATAAGTCAAACCACAATTCCACATAATACTCACAATTTACTTTTTTAGGGGGTAGGGCTCCATCAACTTTCTGAAATGGATAATAGAATTTATTTAGAATATTTTCTAAGAATTCTTTTGATGAAATTCTCCCAGAACTTAAATTACGCCTGACTTTTCTGATATATGAATTTTCTAATCGAGGAAGAGTAACATTCAAATCTGCTTCAAGTATATCAAGTAAATTTTTTAATACAAACGTTTTTTCAATTAATACTCCTCCAAAATCAAAGATGAAATGTTTTATTTTATATAATCTAACTTTCTGTTTTTCTCCATAAATCTTAGATTTTTCAATCTCTTTTTGTGAACTCATAAAAATTTATTCCTTATTATGTACTATTCTGGCTTCTAGTCATTTCAACTTGATTTAAGATTATATTGCAGATTTTATCAACTGGAGATCCAATACACTTCCAGTTTGTAAATTCAGGAAAAGATCCTGGATCTACAACATATAACTTATCACTGAACTCTTCTCTCACAATATCCAAATGCCCAAATAAAACATCCCCATTGAAATAGGATTTCCACTTTTTAATCAATTTTTCAACGTCGTCAGGAGTATCAATTTTTTTCATTTCAACATGTTCATCGGATAATGGGGGCTTTATCAAAGTACAAATACTATCATCAATGAAATAAACATTGTAATGAACACCTTTAATATATTTTTCTAAGTATAAAATTTTATCATTAACCATCTTGAAATCTTCATTTGATCTAATTATTTTAACACCCTTACTTCCTGATCCCATAATTGGTTTTAAAATATAAGGATATTCACTTAATTCACTTCTAAATGTTTCTAATGTGCCTAAATAGATTTCAGGAGTCAATATACCTATTTTTTTCATCAAAAAATTAGAATGAATTCGATTTTTTTGTATAAAAGAGACTTCGGGCTTAGGAATAACTGGAATATCATTAGCTTCTAGATAATAACCTGCATAAAGAAAAAAAAGGTTTTTTGACTTTAAAATATAGAAATCATTATTTAGAAGATTTTCATTTATAATTAAGTTTTCAAGAGTATAAATTTTGACTGTAAATCCTCTATTCTCTAAATTTTCTTTTAGTTTACCTGTAAACATTGTTTTTCTTTTTGACAAAATTCCGATCTTCATCTTCTCTAGAACAACTATATTTTTGCTTGATTTAATAAAAAATCTGCCACAATTTTAGGGCCATTTTTAATATAATTAAAATTTGGGGTGCAATTAATATCCGTTAAAAAAAATTGGTCTTTTGATTTCAAAAAATCTAGAGATGTTAATTTTAAATCCATTTCTTCCATAGCTTTATAACAATATTCTTCTAATTCAGGATTTCTTTCAATCTCCCTTCTTGATTCTGTTTTATTAGGATTTATTAAAATAGGTATTTGTTTATAAAAATAAATCTCATCCCCAATCCCATAGATTTTGTATTCCCATTTACTCTTAATAAATTTCTGATAATAAAGATAATTATATTTTGGATCCACCTTATCTACTTCATTTAATGCTCTCTCATCAGCCACTTGCAATCGTCCATTCTCTTTATGTACAATTGGTTTAAATTTATAATTTTTTTGGTCAATAATATTTTTTATAATATAATCGCTGAATGGTGGAATACTTCCTTTAGGATTTAACGAAAAATCTGGTATAGGAATGCCAATTCTTCTTAAAACCACACTATTTAAAAACCTATTAATTGCAAGCCAATTTCCCTTGTAAGAATTTATAACAGGGATGTTAGTTAGGTTCTCAATTAGATTTATAAGAGCTAGTATTAGATCTCCTTTTCCTTTAACAAAGAATAAATTTTCATCAAAATCTTTCTTAGAGCTTTCTAGAAGAAAAGTTTCTTCGGTATATATTTTTATATCTGCTTTACTTCGTAAATATTTCAAGAATTCAGATACTTTATATTTTAAATGATATTTATCAATAATTATTCCTATTTTTTTCAAATAATTAACCTTAGAAGCTTTATTTAAGAAATAATCTAATACTTTAATATTTTATAAAATCAAATAGTAATATAAATTCGAGTGATATAGCTAATTATATAGATTAAATTTCAAAAAAAATTTACTGAAATATAAAATTCATATATATAAACCAGAATTAAAAGATTAAAATTCCAGCTTACAATCAATATATTTAAATACCATAATTTATTCATAGATTATCAAAATAATAGGGTTTTTACTATGTCAAATAAGCTCAATAGGATTTATATTGGTGCTATTTGTAATCGTGATCTTGAAATCTTTCAAGAGATCAAGAAATTCTGTAGTAAAAACTATAATATCTCTATAATAAACCTTTTTAAACCAGGATCTGATAATTTTAATGTTAAATATTTCAAGAAAAAATTAAAAAGGTATCCAATTTCATTAATTATTTTAAAATTGTTATCTGAGGAATCAAACCATATAATTTATAATGCCATAAACGAATTTGCTCCCGATATTCCTTTATTAAATAGCCAAAATTCGGTTAAAATTTGTGAAAGTAGAATTGAAACTTTTAATTTCATTAAACAAAAATGCAGGAAATTGAATATTCCACAAATTTATCATACTTATCAGGAAGCAAAAAAAGCATTCAATCAAGGAAAAAATGTTATTATTAAATTAAATACTCACAATATACCATCTCTTCCTAAAAATGATAGAATATTAGGAATAGCAAAAAATCTAGATCAATTTAAAAAGTTAACAGCTGAGTTTAAAAGCAATAACTTATTTTTTCAGGAATATTTAGGCGAGTTTGATATAATGTATAAAATCTATGTAATTGATCGATGGGCTGTTTCTATAACTTCTTTTAATCGGTTGCAAAATATAACAGAATTATCTCCTCTCGAACTCATACATATCAGGGTACCTATAGAAAAGCAATTAAAGCGAAGGGTGTTAAGATTAGGAAGGAAATTAGGTATGACTATTTTTGGAATAGATTATATATTAACAAAAGAAGGAATACCCTATATAGTGGACGTAAATGATTTTCCAAGTTTTAGAAGTATACCTGAAGCAGTGAGTCTAATTTCAGATTACATTTATAACCTAGTTGCTCTAAGACAGCAATTATTAAAGGCTACAGTTGAGGTTTAGAATTAAAGTAATATTATTTATTTTTTCAATTAATTAATGACTGCTTCTATTTTCTATGAATTCTATAAGCTTTTTTTTGGCGATAAAATCCTCTAGTTGTTCTGGAGGATGTTTAGTAAAGAAGGAGCAAGCCGAATGGAGAACTCCTCCAATGTTTCTATCTTTCGCAATTTTACTTATTCTGATACAATCTGCTATAATTCCTGCAGAATTATTACCATCTTCTACAAACATCGTAATATCTATTCGTACAGGAGCACCCCCAAAAATTCTACCCTCCAGTCTCATATAAGCCTCCTTTTGATTCTTTAAGAATGGAATATAATCTACAGCAGAAATTTGACATTGCACCTTATCTTTATTTGGTAAGTTTGCTATTACTGACTCTGTTTTTGATTGTCTTTTTCCTTCTTCGTATCTTAATTCACCATTGGGCATAGGAGACAATAAATTACAGAAATCACTACATCCACCCCAATCTAATTGGATTGTTCTATCGAGGATTGCGCCTCTCATTGGAAAAAGATTAGCTAGAGATCTATGAATTATTGTTGCTCCTATTTGAGATTTTACATCATCACCAATTAGAGATAAATTTAATTCTTCTGCTTTTTTTACTATTTCAGGGTCTTTAGCAACCTGAGAGGGCATTCCATTAATTACACATGCTCCAGCTTCAAGAGCAGCCAAAGCATAAAATTTCACTGCTTTATGGCTTCCAGTAGGGAGTAATATTACAGCTACGTCTACATCTCGCTTTTTCATTTCTTCTGATACATCAACTACAATTTGATTTTCAGAAACAGGAACAATCTTTTTTAAATTACTATCCAAACCATCCAGTACGGGACCTTTTAATATTTGAGCATTTAAAAAATCTGGTTGATAAAGTTTCATATTGCAATTTGGTTCAGAAAATATCCCTTCACTTAAATCTCTACCAACTTTATTAGAATTAACGTCAAATCCAACAACAAAATTAATGTCATTAATCTTATATTGAGTTATTTCTGGTAGTAAACCGAGAATCTTATCGGGATTTTTTTTATAATTCTCAGAACCTTGTACTAATGCACTTGCGACATCCCCAATTCCGATTAAAGCCACATTAATTTTATTAGCCATTTTAGTGATTATATAAAACTAAAATATTTAAATCATTTTGATAAAAATTTTTGAAACATTGTTTGAATTCGAGTTAAAACTTACACTTAAGGCGTAAAAACGAAGAATTAAAAAGTTTCATGGGGTACCAAAAAAAATTGGTAATTAATATAACAAAAGTTTGAGTTTAATCCTTTTTTTTTTAAATATTAATGCTTTAAATAAATAGATAGTTTTTTAATGATTATATGGTAAAAAAAATAGTGTTTTCTGCAAGGCAGGATCATGAAGTTATTTCACACATAATAAATAATTTAAAACAAATCAAAAATTTTGAATTCATTTTTCATGATCCACAAAAAGATTTTTTTTGTCTTTCAGACATGCCAATGTTCTTTAAAAATGCAGATCTAATGATTGTAAAGATAAGGAACGAATGCTCTATAGATTTATTGCATTATGCTAAGCTTTATAATATTCCAACTCTCCATGACATTGACACTATTTTAATGTGTAAAAATAAAATTGCTCTAGACCATGCTTTAAGAAAAGCATTAGAAATACATTCAGGGGATTTAGAGAATTTTTTAATGCCTAATTCCTGGAATCATTCTTTATTAGATAAAAATAAATTTAAGAAATGGGCTTCACCTAAATTACCAATAGTTATTAAGAGCCATTATCAACATGATAAATATAACCGATTTAATTTTTTAGTTCAAAATATAGAGGAGATAAACAAGTTTTGTGAAAGATATAAACAATTCCTAAATTATGATGTATATATCCAAAAATTTATAGAATGTGATGGATTTGAGCGAAAAGTATATGTGATCGGTGATAAGGTTTTTGGGATAAAAAGAGAAAATCCTATCTATATATATTTAAGAGAAAAACCAGAAAATATTGATGTAGGCTTGATTAAACGTGAAGAATTTAAAATTACTGAAGATATTAGAAAACTCTCAAAAATTCTTTCAAGGGAATTAAAGCTTAAAATTTTTGGTTTCGACTTAGTTAAGCCGATTGACCAGAATAAATTATATCTTATTGATTTAAATGACTTTCCAAGTTTTAAAGGGATACCTAATATTGAAAAAATAATAACCAAATTTATAAAAGACTATATTCTAGCTCTTTAAGAAAATATTATAAAGGGAATTGTAATAAGATAAGCAATTATACCATATGATATACAAAAATAACCAAAATTAATTTTATTTGCTATTCGTAATAATATCTCTATTGTCATATATCCTATCAGAAAACTGATTAAAGTTGTTATAATAATAGTAGATAGATCTAAAGATCCAAATATTGAACCTTCACCAAATAAAATATCTACAATAATAGAAGCAATAACAACTGGAACTGACATTAAAAAACTCAATCTTAAAGCACTCTCTTGTTCATATTTTTCTAATAATATTGTTGAAACAGTTACCCCAGAACGAGATATACCAGGCAAAATAGAAGATCCCTGGACAAGTCCTGATAAAAAACTATCTTTTCTTACCTTTTTTTTAGAGATATTCGATATTTTTTGATTACCAAATATCTTTCTAGTTTTAATTATTATTATACCTGTTAATATTAATAATCCTGAGATAAAAAGAGTAATTAAATCTCCTTGAGTAGCGGTAAAAGCATCCAAAAGTATAATTTTAAAAATGAAATAAAGAGGTAAAGCTGTTATTCCAGTCCCTATCGTTCCATAAATTATCCAATTCCTCTTTTTAATTACACTTTCTTTATCGATATCACTCTCAGTTTCATCCGGTCTTTTTTGAATTACTGTTTTTATTATTCTTATGTAATCTCCTCTAAATTTTAACAAAACCGCCATTGTAGTACCCAAATGTAACCATATTGCAAGACTAAAGGCATCTTTAGGAGATATACTAAAAAAATTCGTGGATACAATCATAACTTGGCCTGAGGAGGAAATAGGAAGCCATTCGAATAAACCTTGGATTAATGCGATGATGATATATTCAATCATATTTTAAAATGAATAGTTTTTTAATCCTTCTGTTAAACACTCGATTATTTCGTCTCTGACCTGCTTAAAAATCTCTTCTTTCATGCTTGGATCTATAATATCTCCCGATTTTCCACCAAACTCTTTTATCGTGTAAATTTCCTTATGATCAATGTCAACTAATTCATGAATTTCCTTTATATGTTTCTCTGTTAATGTTAGAATAAGATCTGCTTTCTTTATTAACTCAGGTCTTTTTTTCAAGTCAATAGACATAGATGTATCTGATAATTTAATCCCAATTTCTTCCATAACTAATTTTGCATCCATTGAAATAAGCATTCCATCTCTAGCATGGGAAGAAATTCCTCCGGAATTAACATCAATATCAATATTCTTTTTTGAGAAAAAATCTCTTAAATAACCCTCTGCTATCCTACTTCTCGCAGTATTTGTACTGCATATAATTAATACGGATTTATAAGGAAATTTTGTTAACATTAATTGAATTAAAAGTAAGATTAAAAAAAATCTTTATTATTTATATGAAACTCTCTGTTGTTACGAATTTGATACCTTTTTCTTTCATGGTTTCCAAGGCGTTTTTTACGTTCCCTTCTGGCAAATCAACCCCTCTTGTCAAGTTAACTAAGAAATACACATCATAACCAAAATCAAATCCATCTATAGCAGTAAAATAACAGCAATAATCCAATGCTAATCCGCATATAAAAATTCGCTTAATATTTTCTGAGTTTAAATATTCCCTAAGACCTGTTTCTGATTTCCTATCATTATCCTGAAAACCTGAATAACTATCTACTTCTGGATTCATTCCTTTTTGAATTATTCTATCTCCCAAATCTATTTTTAAATTCTTATGAAATTTAGCACCTTTTGTATTCTGCACGCAATGATCTGGCCATAACACAGGTCCAATTGCTCCATCTTCAGATGTGAACTCATCACCAGGATTTTTACCTGGATGATTACTGGCAAAGGATTTATGATTTTGGGGGTGCCAATCTTGAGTAAAAACAACTAAGGCTTTACTTTTTTTGAATTTTCTACCAACTTTATTGATGTCTTTTATTATAAGATCTCCCTCTTCTACTGCTAATGATCCACCTGGTATAAAATCATTTTGCATGTCAACAACTATGAGTGCATCCTGTATATCAATTTTTATATCTTTTTCGTAATTCAAATCTGTCATGGAATCTCTCACTTTTTTTTTATATTAATAATAATTAAATCTTTTTATAAAATATATAAATCGAATAAAACAGATACCAAAAAAGAATTGAAAACATAACAATCCATTCATATATAGGCATTATTGTATATACTTTATCCCCAAATGTTTTACATATATCTGGAAAAGCACTACAAAAGTTAGTGATGAAAAAAGGTATAAGATAAGAACCAAAAATACCAGCTACTATAAAGCTAAAATATGCGGCGAATTTTGAATATTTTGGGTTTCTTAGCATCGTATATCCAAAAATTGAACAAACTACATTACCACCCATCCAGCTTAGAAGTGCAAATAAACCATGCCAACCACTAAGAATTCCTCCCGACACGGCACCCGTTAATACAGCGCTTACAGAAACAAAGATTCCCGCGCCAATTCCGATCTTTCTAACTTTTTCATTCACATTTTCATCTTTTAGAGATCTTCCAAGATAAATTACAAAAGGTATTGCTATAATATTCGAAATTATTAATCCCATTCTGGAAAAAATTCCGCCTTTTTTGTGTCCTAATACACTTATGGATTTCTCCCACAATATATAATCTGGAGAGAAAATAAGAGCTAAAATAAAACCAGAAAAGCCAATAAGAAATGTTAATAACCCAAAGATATAACCAGGTACAGTATCGTAAAGTGTATCTAAATATTTGTTTGCTTTTTCCATAATAATTACTCAACAATTTATATGTTAAAAAAATTTATGATTTTACTTTAATTAACCTTTTTAATGAGTGTATAAATTGAAATTATAAAATACCAAACTATTATTGCAATAGTATTAATCCACTCAATAGAAGGTAATATTACTACTAAAAAATGTAGAAATGGTACGAAAGCTGAAAAAAATAAAACCAAAAATAATGCAAGGAGAAAAGTAACACAAAATCCAAATAAGGAAAGTGATTTAGAATATTTAGGGTCTCTTAACATAAAAATGTTAAATAAAGTAATATAAAATAATCCGAAAATCCAACTTGTAAACGCCGAAATACCATGTATTAATGCTATTTTAGGATTAGACCCACAAAAAATCCCCAATATTATTAAACACGTACAAGAAATAAGTGCCACTGTTATTGCCTTTTTTTTAAGATTCTCTTCTATATAATCTGGATTGAAGGAATTGTTTAAATATATAACAAAGGGAATAGCAAAAATTCCTGATATAACTGATCCTATTTGAAAAAATAGACCTCCTGGTCCTTTGCATAATGAACTTACTGCTCTCTCCATGAAATTGTAGCCGGGGTAAAAGATATATGCTAATAAATCCCCCATAATTCCAAATGTAATTGATAATAACCCATAAACACCTAATGGAATGGGATGTTGAACACTTTCACTATTTTTAGTTGATATTCTTATAGCCATTCACTTTATTAAAATATAAAATCATTTCAAGAATGTAAAAAAAAAAGAAGTAACACTTAAAACTTCTATCTTAATAGTTGGAAAGTCATTCAAATCAATCAGAAATCAGATACCAGGAAAAAACCTTAAATCATAGAATCTCGATATTTTCTCATTTCAAAAAGATTTAATTAATAACCCAAATTATTATAAAATATCCTTACATTTTAATTAAAGCGCTCGTAGTATAGTGGTAATATGCTGGCTTCCCAAGCCAGCGTCCCGGGTTCAATTCCCGGCGGGCGCATTGTAAGTATTACTGCTTTGAATAAAAAAATCCTAATTAATCAAAAGGCATCTGTATTTAATGAAACAAATATTAATATCAACATTTTTAAAATAGGATTAATAGCTTTGGATTCGGGATTTAATTTCCTAGATTTTCCAAGAATAGGTTCAATGAAGGTGAATCATTTTCTATTTCTTTGCATAGCACAGAAATTTCTCCAAATAGAGAAGCTGCTTTTTCAAAAACACCACTTTTTTTATATTGTTCAACTTTTTCCATTTTTAACATTACCTCTAGTAATGGTTTAAATAATTCGAGAATATCATAAATATTTTTTAAGATATCATTCATAAGAAGAAATTTTCTATTTATTTTTTCATCCATAGTCGACATTATAATTCACAATTTATAATTTACTCAAAATTATATTTGAATAATAATTATATTTTAACTATTAAATGTTTTCGGTTTTATTTCCTAAAGAACAAGTTTGTATGCGAAAAAGTCTGATCTTCTAGTTTGGAATTATATTTGTGGGAAAAATGTCAATCCATTGATATTTTTGAGATATTTTATTGAAAGTATAACTATCTAATTTTTCACATATCTTAATGAATTTTTCACATTAATGCTTTCTTACATTCGTTTGGGGGAAAAAAAGATGTGTAAAAAGGGAATAAATTTTAGAAGATTAATTTAGTTTTTCTACTTTTCTTAATAAATCTCTAAGGTGTAAATTTCCCATTCCAAATTTTACTCTAAAAGAAAACATTAAAACTATATTAATTTTTACTCCCTCAATCTCTATGAATTTAGAAATAAATTTTTCTCTATTTTCTAATTCTAAATACATATGAGTAACACTCACCAGGTTTCTTTCACTTCTAACTTCAAATTCCCTCATTGTGTTAAATAGTGTCGTCTGAGGTAATGAAGAATATAACACTTTTCCTTCTTCACTGAAAATGCCACTTCCAATTATCTCTTTATCATCCACACAATCTCGTAATAGTTGAATCATATTTTGAAATATTTTCATAGAAGTGAAATTATTACCTTCAACATCACTTTCTTCCTTTTTTTTAAGAACATTAGTACTGGTTTCATAGAGTTCCATTTTCGAAAAATCGAAATCTACTGTTTGATATCCCCTAACAACAAAATTTTTATCAACAAAAGCTTGAAAGCTATGTTCACAATTTATTCCTAAAGGGATTGATACTGTTGTTAATTGCTTACTTTGGTTTATAATTTTAATGGGTAATTTCAATGTTCGACTTTCTTTACATATTGGAAATTTTATAAGAATTTCTTTATAAAATTCAGTAGAACTCATATTTATTCCGTTTGGTAATGTTATTATTATGGCCTATAGTCATTCATTAAGTTAAATCACATTTAAGGAATTTTGAAAAGATTTTCCTTTTATTAAACACTTATTTGTGTTCAAAATTAACTTTAATATGTAATTTTCTTCAAAAATATAAATCTTTGTCTTAACAAATTAATTTAAGTGGTAATAACACTTTGGTTATATATAAATAATGTGCTAAAAATATTAAAACGATCAAAAGTACAAAAAAGTCTTACAACAAAAAGATTTAAATACAGATTCTATTATAATTCTTCTACAACACCACCTGTAAAGACACAAAAAAAAAGAATTCTTACCACAAAATATATAAAAACTATAGTTTGAAAGGAGCTCAGAAAGAATGAATATTAGAAGAAAAATGGTGAAAATTATTAATTATCTAGGAACTTTACCATGTGTCTTAGTTGGAATAAGTTTATTTCGAATATGTGAAATGGATAAAAAATACAAAGATTTAACTTTATAACCAAGTTTAGGCATGAAGTAAATGATAATCATGGAAAATTATCAAAATTCTAGAGAAAATACGCTAGCAATGGAAATGCTAGGAATCGGTTTAGTTAAAATTTCACATATAGATGTAGAAGCTACGTTTAATGTAATATTCCAGAAAGGAATAGGTGTACCCCTAATTCAAAATATTATCGCCATTTTTGTTATTGGATCAACAGGAAGCCCTCTATAGATATATTATTTTTTTCGGCAGCAAGAGTGTATAGGGATCGAGCATTAGGAGTATTATTAACTGGTATGGGCTCTGATGGTGTTGAGGGGTTAGGTTCTATTCAAAAAGTCGGTGGAAAAACAATTTCAGAATCCGAGGAAACATGTATTTTATTTGCTATGCCGAAGATCGCCGCAGAAAAGGGTTATGCGAATTCAATTTTACCAAATTATTCTATATCCAGTGAAATTATCAAATTTGGTAGAAAATGAACCCTTTACCAAGTTAATCCTTTTAAAAATTTTATACTTTCAATAATTCGTTGAGATTCATGTTTCGGGACCTCCATGAATGCATGGAACTCATTTTGCCAAAAAGCTCTTCCAGAAGTCGAACTTCGTATGTCTTCAGCAAATTTTATAGAATTACGGACGGATAAAAGAATTTCAATAATCGCTTGGTATTCCTTTTCTTGATCAATACTCTTAATTTTTGCAGAATATTTTGAAAGTAATGAGACAGTATTTTTAATATAATCAGGAGGAAGCTGTATTATCGTATGATAAATCGGTTCTAATAGAATTAATTCTGCCTCCATTAATCCTTTTTTTATTGCTTCATAAAACATAATAGATAAATCATTAAAAACGCTATCTTGTAGAGTAGTATCAATAAATAAATCCTCAATTCTTATTTTTAGTTCGGCAAGTTTCTCGTTACATAACGGTCCACTTAATTTTATTTTTTTAAATATTTCAATTATTGCATTTTTATACGATTCATCTAAATCATTACCTACATCGTATATTATTATATTTTGATCATCATCACATATCCAAAAATTTTCAGCCTCTTTATTGCTTAAACCTGTATTCTCCTTTAAGACCTCTTTTAAAACATTAAAAGGTTTGATTGTTCTGTAATCAATATTTTGGAAAAATCTGACTGTTTTCTTGTCTAATCTTTCTACACTTAGTTTTAAAATATTTTTACTTTCAGAAGATTTTACTTCTATAGAAGAAGAGTTATGTCGACAAGATTCTTTAAAGACGGGTCTTGGATCCGATACAGTAATATTTACACCTCTCTTTCCTATCTCGTTAGCTGTGACTTCAAGATGAAGAGGACCCATTCCAGATAATAAGAATTCTCCTGTTTCCTCATTGATCTCAAATTTTAGATTTGGATCTTCTATTAATATATTCTCAATTAATTCTTTCATTCTATCCAAATCTCTAAGATATTCTGGTTCAATCGAAACAGTCACTACTGGAGTAGTTACGTACTTAACACTTTCAAATGGCACCATACCATTAATATGATTACTATCAATGATGGTTTCACCACTTCTAATAAGTTTCAAACCCTCAATTGCTACAATATTACCCACGGGGATTTTATCAACTTGTTCTCTTCTTTGCCCCATAAAAATAGCAATTCTTTGAATCGTTTCAAAATTATTCTCATTTATAAGAAAAATTTCACTTTTTTTAGCACAACTCCCACAAAATATTCTTCCTGTAGCAACTAGACCATGTTTATCGGCTTGCACTTTACTTAAACAGATAATTAATGGCCCATCAGGATCACAGTTAATCATCGCTTTTCCTAAATCAGAATTTAGATCTCCATCCCATATTTTTCCTATTCTATATTTTTGAGCTTCAATTGGATTTGGTAAATGGTCTACAACCATTTCTAATATTGCTTTATGAATCGGAAAATATTGAGTTAAGTCTGAATAACTTTCTTTTGTGTACGTGTCCTTTTTATATCTTTCTCTAATATCTTTAAAAGTTAAATCAGATTTTTCTAAAATATTTAGAGTGAATCCCCATTTATGAAGCGCTGATCCAAAAGCAACGTTTCCAGATAATGGTGACACCTTCCACTTCTTATTAAATGGAGGATCAGCAAATCGATCAATTAACTTATTAAAGGATTTTATTATTCTAATATACTTTTCCTTGATCTCATCATCTGAAAGTCTTAATTCTCTAATTAACCTATCAACTTTATTGATAAAAAGGACTGGCTTTACTCCTTCTTGTAATGCTTGTTTAATAACTGTCTCGGATTGAGTAATTATTTCTTCAACAGCATCGACAACAATTACAACTCCATCAATAAGTCTTAGAGCTCGAGTTACCTTACCACTAAAATCTAAATGACCGGGAGTATCAACTAAATTAATAACAAAAGGCTCATGACCTTCAAGTGATTTCTCATAGTATAATGAAATATTAGCAGATTTCATAGTTATTCCGCGTTGCTGTTCTTCCTCAAGATAATCTAAAGCACGTGCTTCACCTGCTAGATCGGGCGATAAAAAACCTGCTTCACTTAGTAATGAATCAGAAAGCGTGGTTTTACCATGATCTATATGACCAGCTAAAGCAGTGTTGCGAATATTTTGAGTTTTTTCCATTAAATTAAGTATTTCAGTGATTTCCTTTCTACGAGGCATACTCAAATATAACAGGTATCTAAATATTTATTAATGATTATAATTAATTTGATTAAAACTTTAGCGTTTACTTATTTCGAAGGATAACTCATAAAAGGAGGGAAATGATTTCTCGCTACTCAAGATCTTCGTCATTTTGAAAACAGTTCAAAAACTATTTTAATCCGTTGGGTCAGAAAGCGCATTAAAATCATTTCCCTTTATTTAATGAAAAAATTTATAAATTTACTTGCCCATCTATTCTAACAATCCGCCCATCAACGTGTAACCGTCTATCACAGAAAAGTTCAATTGCTTTTGGAAAAGCTTTATGTTCCCATTTTAGAATTCTTGCCCCTAAAGTCTCTTTAGTGTCTGTATCAAAAACTGGGACTGCTTTCTGGATAATGATTGGGCCATGATCTTCATGAATATCAACAAAATGTACTGTAACTCCCGATACTTTGACCCCATATTTTAAAGCATCCTCATGTGCATGCATTCCTTTAAAACTAGGTAAGAGGGCAGGATGTATATTCATAATATTTCCTTTAAAATGATTGATAAACAATTCACTAACAAAACGCATATACCCTACTAGTACTATTAGTTCACAATTATGCCGATCTAATACTTCAATCATTTTTTGGTCAAATTCTTCTCTTGTTCCCTCATGTTTATCTGATTCAATTAAAAAATAAGGAATATTGTGGTTTTTAGCTCGTTCCATACAATATGCTCCTGCTTTATTACAAATTAAAACTTCTACGGTGGCTTTTTCTTTCAAAATACCGTCTTCACATGACTGAACAATGCTTTCAAAATTTGATCCAGATCCGCTAGCAATAGCCCCAATTTTTAGTTTACTCATAATTCACACTAATCAATATTTTCAAAAAAATATATCTAAATAAAAGTAAAGTATTATTTAGAAACCAGTTATATATTCTTAACTTGTCAAATTCTTTATTTTTTTATAATCATAATGTTTTTATTTGAATAATTCATATCTATCTTAGAAATTTAGAAATATTTCACTCTAAAAACGATTCTCTCCTTTAACTGAGGTTAATTGTAAGAGAATGGAATTCTATTTATTCATAATAGTGTTTAGAAAAAATTAGAACATATAAATATAAATAAAATTTCAAGTGTTATTAATAAGTATTTTAATATATTGAGATTGTTGCTTTATAGGCAAATTATTAGAGAATAAATCAGATTCTAAATATAATCATTTAGCTAGATACAGAAATTAGAAAAAAAAAATGAATAATTATGAGTTTTGAAGGAGAACTTTTACGAATTAGAGAAGAAATTATTAATAACCTTCCACCTGAAATAATTGTTAATAAAATTGAATTTGAGGGACCTGAAATTGCTGTGTATTCTGAAAATTCAGATGTAGATGCTATTGAAAGCTCTACAATTCTGAAAGACTTAGCTAAAACCATGAGAAAACGTGTGGTTTTTCGTTGGAATGTAGACAAGCGTAAGGATCCTGCGGAAACTGAAGAATATATAAGAAATTTGGTCAATGAAGATGCAGAAATTAGCGCAATTGAGTTTGATCACACACGCGGTGAGGTAATAATTGAATCCGGAAAACCTGGGCTTGTAATTGGCAAAAAGGGAATTAATTTAAAAGAAATCCGATCGAATACATTTTGGCAACCCAAAACCATCAGGACACCTCCACTTACATCTAGAACTATTCAATTAATTAGAGGTATGCTTAAAAAAGAAAGACAAACCCAAAAGGATATACTATTAGAAATTGGTAAAAGAATTCATAGACCACCCCTTTTTAAGGATTTAAATATAAGATTAACAGCATTAGGTGGTTTTCGTGAAGTAGGACGGTCTTGCATATTAATGCAGACGAGAGATAGTAGTGTCTTATTAGATGTAGGATTAAATATAGGGAATCCTAATGATAAATTTCCATTTTTCGATATACCCGAATTCTCTTTAAGAGATCTTGATGCTATTATAATATCTCATGCCCATCTAGATCATTGTGGTCTTGTTCCTTTTCTCTATAAATATGGGTATCGTGGTCCAGTTTATTGTACTCTACCTACACGTAATTTAGCCACAATGTTGCAACTAGATTTTATTCAAATATGTGAAAAGGAAGGAACACCTTTACCATATTCTAAAAGAGATGTTAAACAAACGGTTCTTCATACTATACCGCTTTCATGGGGAAAGGTAACTGATATTGCTCCCGATATTAAATTAACACTTCATAATTCTGGTCATATTCTAGGTTCATCGATGATTCATTTGCATTTTGGTAAGGGAGATTATAATTTTGTATATACAGGAGATTTTAAATTTCAAAAAACTCGATTATTAGAAAAAGCGACAGTAAAGTTTCCTAGAGTTGAAAGCTTATTAATAGAATCAACATATGGCGGACCTCAAGATCGTATCCCAAGTAGACAAGAATCTGAAAAGGAATTGAAACAGATTTTAAATTCTACCCTTAAAAGAGGAGGAAAAGTTTTAGTTCCAGTTCTTGCAGTTGGACGTGCTCAAGAGCTTTTAATTGTACTTGAAGAATATATTGATAAAGGATTTATTGATAAAGTTCCAATTTTCATCGATGGATTAATTAGTGAAGCTACAGCAATACATACAGCCAACCCAGACTTTTTAAGTAGCGATTTAAGAGAGAAAATTTTACATCAAGGAAAAAATCCCTTTTTAAGTGATTATTTTGAAACAGTCTCGGCGCAAGATGAACGATTAGATATAATTAAAGGTGGACCTTGTATTATTTTAGCCACAAGTGGAATGCTTATAGGTGGCCCATCTGTACAATATTTAAGAGAAATGGCAAATGATCCTAAAAATACTCTTATTTTTGTTTCCTATCAAGTAAACGGAACTTTAGGCTCAAGAATTCAAAAGGGATTTCGAGAGTTTACTTATGTAGATGCGAAAGGACGTACTCAACTTGTTAAAATAAATCTAAAAACTTTTACGCTTGAAGGGTTTTCAGGACATTCCTCACGTAGTCAAATCTCACAGTTTTTAAGACGAATTCAGCCAAGACCTAAATCCATAATAGTAAATCATGGAGAAGCTTCTAAATGTGTAAGCTTATCAACGATGATACATAAAAAACTAAGGAAACAAACAAAAAGTCCTGTGAATTTGGAAACAGTTTTACTGAAGTAAATAAACTTTCCACAACCTGCTTTGTTTATTAGCGGATTAGAAAGATAAAAGAATCTGCATAAAATTAACTCAAATAGCTCTTTTTCTCCTTATAACATTTCTTAAGAGAAGAATTAATTTTTTTAAACAGTATTAATTAACTTTTTTAATTAAATATTTAGTGGTAATTTTTGAATATTAAAAGCTTTCTAATAAATATCAAAAATCATCGAACGACAATATCTAGACATATCGTTCAGATCATTGCTTTTATAATAATTAATTATATTCTCTTAGAATTAATTTTTAGTATAAATTTATTAAGTATGGAAAGCCTTGTAAAAGTACTTCCTATTTTAAATTCCCCAAGAAATCCAATTTCGAGTGGAGCAGGGATTTTGGAGTATATTTTTTATTTTATCGTAGATGGAATTTTTCCAGTATTTTTAATTGCTGCTTTAATAATTATCCTATTACTTACCAATCGTGTTTTTTGTGGGTGGGTTTGTCCTGTTGGTACAATTCAAGACGCATGTGCAGCTATTCCTACACCTAAAAGGAGTATAAAAATCAATACTCATAAATCACTGTTAAAAGTTAAATATACGTTTGTAATTTTGATTATAATTATTGTACTTCCTTTGGGAATTACAATGTCGACAAATTATGAATTTTATGTAGATTATAGAGCAAACATTGGGGATTTTGGAAGAAAACCAATGGGATTTTTTTCCTTATCAGAATACATATTTGTATTCTTTCCAAATATAATAAAAGATATGATTAATACGGGGAGCTTACAACCATTATTCTCTAATTTGGTGACATTTATAATATTTTTCTTCTATTTGATAATAATCATATTATCTGTATGGTATCCACGAGTATATTGTAGGTATTTTTGCCCTTTTGCCGCTATTGCCTCAACTGTATCAGAATATTCTTTTCTAAAATTAACAAGAAATCCCGTCAGATGCGTAGGAAGATCCGATTGTGGGATATGTGAAAATATTTGTCCAAAACAAATAAGGATATTGGATGAACCTTTTGAGTTTTTTACTGGTAAAGGAGAGTGCAATTTTTGCTTGAAATGTAAAGAAGCATGCCCCTACGATGCAATTGATATGAAATTTGGGTAATATCTAAAATAAAGATTATTATAAACGAAATTTTTAGATAAGAAAAATCTTTATTTTTATCATATAAATCTTATATTAAATACAATTATACAATGATTTAATTTAGTGATGCATAAGAAAACAACTGAGCAATTGCAAGCGCGGATGAAGAGAGATGTTAATGTGGGAATTCACGGGATAATAGATGCAGAAGCAACTAGATACTATAAAGATGAAAGTGAAGATATACGTCCTCCTTTCTTTCGAGATGTAGATCGCATTGTTCATAGCAAATCATTTGCTAGATACATAGATAAATCTCAAGTATTCTTTGATATCAATAACGCTAATATTACACATAGATCTCTTCATGTTACTTTAGTATCAAGAGTCAGCAGGCAGATCGGACGTGTCTTAAGATTGAATACTGATTTAATAGAAGCGATAGCTTTAGGGCATGATATAGGACATTCTCCATTTGGGCATCTTGGAGAGGAAATATTAAATGACCTTAGTGGAGAATACAATATGGGAAATTTTAGCCATAATGCTCAAGGTATAAGATGGCTTTCTCATCTTGAAAAAAGATTTCCCGAAAAACCGGCTAATGGACTTAACTTGACATTACAAGTTCTAGATGGTATTCTTTGTCATGATGGGGAAGTTAATGAACAGAAATTAAAACCTGCTAAACGTAATGGAAAAACTTGGGAAGATCATCTTAAAGAATATGCAGATTGTTTTGATAAAGATGAAATAAAAAGAATACCAATGTCTTATGAGGGAATAGCAGTAAGATTTGCTGATACCATAAGTTATATTGGAAGGGATATTGAAGATGCTATTTTATTAAAACTAATAAATCGAAATGAAATCCCAAAATTTTGTAAAGAAGTATTAGGGAATACAAATGCTAAAATAATTAATACTCTTATAACAGATTTGTTAAATTATAGCCTTGATAATGACGTTATTGGCTATTCTGACAAAATTTTTGAAGCTTTAAAAGAACTTAAAGCTTTTAATTATGAAAAAATATATACTCGACGAGATCTCTTTAAAAAAAATTCACACGAAAAAAATTTTGTGGATAACCTAAGAAACAAGTTTGAATTAATTTTTACTAGATGTTTAAAAGATTTAGAAGAGAATAATTATGATTCTCCTATTTTTAGAGACCATATAGAATATATTGATGATAAAAATTGTAGGTCTTATTTCCAACCTCTTAAAGAAAGTAATAAATTGACTTTAATCGTTAGAGATTATATTGCTGGTATGTCTGATAAATATTTTAGCGATATTTTTGAATTATTTAATGATAAATCTGGTTAAAAAGATTTAGCTTTTCTCAAAGTGAAAATATTATACTAATATCATATATTTATTTTAATCTAAAAAAGGTTGGATCACACATAGGAGGAATTTTTGTTAAAAAGTTTTTTTCAGTTTACGGGGTTTTTTTTTCAGTCACGGGGTTTAAAAAATTAGTTTTTGAAACTGATATCTTTTTGAATCCTCCAAATCGAATTGTGTAATCCAAGTTAAGTAATATCGATCCTTATAAATAAATTTATCTTATTTGATCAAAAAAAAGGGATTAATAATTACTTATATTATACTTGTTTTACAGTATTTATCTTCAAGTTTTATTAAATAGCAAATATTTTTTACAAAAATAAAATTATAACAATTAGAAAAACATTTTAAATAGCCCAGTAGTGTAGAATTGGGCATATTTATTGCTCAATAGTAAAATGGTCAAGCATCGGGGGCTCTGAACCCCTGGACCACGGTTCGAATCCGTGCTGGGCTATTTTTCACTTACTTATTAATAGATCTGTCTATTCA
>JAHQWY010000481.1 GCA_029856445.1 Promethearchaeia archaeon | reverse complement strand
ATTGGAAAAGTTTACAAGAGATACTCCATTTGCATCAAATGAACAATTTCCAATATATGTGGAAAAAAAAGTATTATAATCAAAACTCATACCTATGCCTGTTGCATCAATATTATAATTATAAGGTCTTCCCTCAATTTCATTTGTAATATTCCAGAAGGACTGCAACCCCCGAAAAGTATTATTTTCCGTAAAATTCCCTGCCATATAAATCCAAATTTTCCAGGTTTCATCCCAGCTTCTTAATAAATCGAGTTCTTCTTGGTCAAGTGTCCAACAGCAAGAAATTATTACAAGAGAATAATTATTTATTGGTTTTTTGTTAAAATTATTGAGAATTTCTTTTGTTGAGTAGACATCATAATTTATTGTTCTGGGGATCCAATAAGCCGGGGATCGATAAAGCAAATAACCATAATTATAATATTTTTGATAATGCGGAATAATATATGCAATTTCTTGAGGCATTCGCCTCAATAGAGGTTGGGATCTAAAGAACGAACTTGCCTCCAGTAGTAATTTCCACATATCCTCATATTCTGGCTTCCAATGCTTACTTCCCCTATCGTTTAACATAAAGGGAATCCCTACACCTTCAAAATAACAAGTAGTATCAAAACAAATGTGAATATTTCCTGGTACGGCCAATAATTCAAGCATATCTTTATCTAGTCTTGTTTTGTTTGGGAGTGGCGTATCCATAAATTCACCACCACATATCCACACAATATAGGGTTTATTAGGATATAAGGTAGCATAACGATTAAGATAATAGAGTTTTTCATTGATTGAAAATTGCCACCTAGATAACGTAAGATCCTTTAAATAACAGTTGGATGAATAGCCATCTCCAATTAATTTACTGAAATTTACTCCCTTATAGAGGGGGTTTTTTCCCATAATTGGAGCATGTTCCTCAGCTAATTTTATTGCTGATTGATAAATTTCTATATCATAACCATCTAAATATTCTTTCGTATGATAATAAATGCGATTAAGAGCTTCTACATTTTTTTCTGTAGCCCACTCAGCAATTTTTAGTCTTCCCACATACGTTTTATTAAGTTCCGTGAAATTAAACGAAGGTGTATCATATTTTATATATCTTTCAATCGTATTATTATTATATTGGGGTAACTCGTCTCCAATAATAAATGCTCTTAATCCAGAATAATTTTTAAAAACATCAACAATAGCTAAGAAGTCATCCATAGCCTCATAAAATAATAGGTCATTAATCGCTAATTCAGCAAAGGCAATAGATCTCCACTTAACATTTTCCATCCCATTCATTACAATTGCCTGCCGCTCATAGCAATCATTTTCCACTACAGTTTTATAGTTAGCTCCTAATACTTCAGACATTCTCTGCGCCATAATATAAACATAATCAAAATCATTTCGGCATTCACGCCAAGATGCATTCTCATTCCACGTCCACAATATCCCCGTTTCATGCCAAGGCTGGATCTCACCGTCCTCATACCATCTTATATAATTCCATAGAGTTTCCCCTCCGTTCGCCCCCGGGGTTATATCCCCAAAAGCGATGAGGTTTAAAGAAGTAGGTAGATTGCATGTAAAATTCCATACATTTATTTGATCGATCCAAACCCGCGTGAAATTATTTTTAGAGCAGATCCAGTACTCATGATATTTATCGTCGGTAATCATATTATAGGTATAAGATCCCTCGGAAAGGCTCCAAGGATACAGATTGAGCTTATCTCGTTGGAAGCTTAAAGATTGGTTTATCGTCCCATCCATCCATTGAAAAGTGCGATCAACATCTGTTGGGGCGGGATCATTGACCTTCATCCGGAAATTGATGGTATACCCTTTACTGGAGTTGAAGTTTACAGGTTTATAATAGAACCATTGTTTACCGCTTTCACCTTTAGTGCTGATATTAATAATCCCATTATATTGATCCCATTGTGCGCCCTGTCCATCCATCGTCTCGACCAGCGTCCAGCCTTCTGAAGTAGGATCCATGGACCCATTATACCATCCTGTCCAGTTCCAGTCCTTTCGAAATACGTTTCCTTCTTGGGTATTAGATATGGGGGAGCTAATATCTTGGGATCGAATTTGTTCATTAACTCCTCCTCTTTGTGCAGAATTATTGCTAAGAATAATTTCCTCGGTATTATTGCGAAAATTAACCTCAGAGGAACCATTGCTAAGAATTATAAAAGGAGTGAGTAATAAACTGAAAGTTAAAAATATAGCACAAATTTTACTTTTTTTATTTATATGATTTCGTCTCATTTT
>JAHQWY010000096.1 GCA_029856445.1 Promethearchaeia archaeon | reverse complement strand
AGAGAACTTACAACTGATGAGATTAAAGATGTATTAGATCAATCTGCTAAAGCTTTTGTGGTTAACTTCTTCGGTGGAGAGCCTACTTTGAGAACAGATTTAATGGAATTAATAAAGTATGCTTCGGAGAGATCGGTTTATGTATTTTGTGATACTAATGGATTAAAAATCACAAAAGATTATGCTAAGCAATTAAAGGAAAATGGTTTAGAAATGCTTTATGTTAGCATTGATAGCGCTATTCCAGAGAAGCACGATGAATTGCGAGGAATGAAAGGATTGTTTAATAAAGCCATTCAGGGAATAAAAAATGCTCTTGATGTGGGATTAAAGAGTTGTCTCTCAACCTATGTTACTAAAGAAACTCTAGCTAATGGTGAGTTTGAGGATGTGATCAAACTTGGAAGAGATATGGGGGCAAGTGGGATAAGATATTTATTACCTACCGCAACGGGAAGGTGGTTATATAATCCTGAAGTAAAATTGACACCTGAAGAGGAGAAACAAGTAAGGAAAATTGCAGATTATCCTTTTGTTTGCAGAGACTTCTATTTTCAAACACAAAATTCAAGTCAATGTGGAGGAATGTCAGGTCATGCGTATTTTTATATTTCACCTTATGGGGATGTTATGCCTTGCTGTTTTATGCCGATTACTTTTGGAAATGTTAGAGAGGACCCACTTAAGACTGTTTTAGATAGAATGTGGGGTCACTCAATGTTTTCAGAAGACTGGGTAAATAGGGAATGCCCAATGTTAAATGAAGAATTTAGAAGAAAATATATTGATACAATTTCTCCTGGTACAAAATTACCTTATAGAATATGCTAATAAGAGCAATTTTTCTTTTTCTTTTTATCTGAGTAATTTTTTTTCAAAAACATTTTTTTTTCTTAATAAAATATTAAGGTTAAAGTATCGAATGGATTAGGTTTCAAATTATGTATGAAATAGATGAAGTTGTATACCAGCGATTTCATGAAAAAAACAATATGATATATAGGCGATTATGGGATAGATCTCTTCCTACTTTTGGTAAAATGTTTGAAACTAATATAGAATCTCATATAAATTCACATAAAGAGGGCTATTCTAGGATTGATTTTGCTCTTGTTGCTGCTGGATGGACTGTTTATGAGAAATTTCGCTATGCATTTACTTGGGAGAGAAAAAATTTGATGGATCTAGGTTATGGTATAAATTGGATGAAAAATGAATATCCTATTCAATATGTTAAAGATTTTACAGATCAGTTGAAAAATGCGGCTAAATTTTACGGTGCGTCATTAGTTGGGATCGCAGATATTAATGAAAAATGGATTTATAAAGATGGATTTGTGAGACCATCATCAATGAGTGAAGCAGATTCTAAAAAAAAGGTAAGGGGTGGTGATACTTCAGGATCTATATTAGAGACACCAATCAATTTGCCAGAAGGGATCAACAAAGTAATCGTTATAGCAATTGAAATGGATGAAGGTGCAATTTCAACAGCACCAGCACAACCAGCAGCAGCAGCAGCAGCAGTAGCTTATTCAAAGATGGCTTTTGTAATATCCTGCTTAGGAGAGTTTATTAGAAATTTAGGATATAGAGCTATTCAATGTGGCAATGACACTGCATTAAGTATACCGTTAGCTATTGATGCTGGACTTGGAGCAGTTGGGAGGTTAGGACTCCTCATCACTCCCGATTTTGGACCACGAGTAAGGATCTGCAAAGTATTTACAGATTTACCTTTGATTTCAGATAAACCAAATATAAAATTTATAAATAAAGTAGCAAAATACTGCACAAATTGTCTTAAATGTGCCGAAACTTGTGAAACCGGAGCAATACCAAAAGATAAAGAGCCTAGTTTTATTGGTGTAAATATTTCTAATAATCCAGGTGTGAGAAAATATTATATCGACGCAGAAAAGTGTTTTGAATTTTGGATTGAAAACAGTAGTGATTGTGGTAATTGCATCGCTGTTTGTCCGTTCTCTAAAATTAAAAAATTAAAAACTCCTTCTGAATTTTGGCGAAATAAAGAGAAAAAGTAGATAGGTATAATAAATGTAGGATTTATTCAGAATTGATATTTTCCTTCTGAGATTTCCTGATAAATTTCTTTTGTTAAGGGAACATATACAGAGTGATTAGGTAAAAGAACAAACACAGAATCATTTGTCTCATTAATATTATATCCCTCTTTTTTTAGGGTCCCCTTCTTAATTTTATGAGTAGCAGTAAAGCTGAATTCTTTTATGAATCGAATAAACTTTGGAATAGCGTAGCTTGGTAAATATTTTTTCATAAAGTTTAAAAATGCTTCGAAATCGAATTCTTCATCAATTTTTTTTTGTATTGATACCATGCCAGCACGACCTTCCGTATGTGGAATAAGAACCCCGTAAACACAACACATATCAATTTGTTCAAAACTATTTATTACTGATTCAACCTCCTCGGTAGATACATTTTCACCTTGCCATCTAAAAGTATCACCTAAACGATCAACAAATTGGACATGTCCATAACCTACATCTCTTAGTAGATCCCCTGTATTAATATACATATCCCCTTTTCTAAAGACATCACGAAACACTTTTTTTTCCGTAGCTTCATTATCTTTATACATATAAAAATTATCAGGATCAGTAATTTGTCCTAATAGTAATCCAACTTCACCTGTTTTTACCTTTTTCATCCTGCCTCTCTCATTTCTAAATGGTTGATCTGCCTCAACATCATATTTCACTATTGCATAAGGTGTTAAACATACTCCACAGGTTTTATCTATATTATGTACATTAGCAAAATTTGGGACAAAATCTTCAGTGGCACCATAAAATTCTCTAATTTCTTTGATATTAAATCGTTTCTTGAAATCTTCCCAGATATCAAGTCTTAGTCCATTCCCAACTATTTTCACAATAGGATTGTCTGCATCATTCGGTTTTGGTGGTTGATTATACAAATACCTGCATATTTCTCCTACATAATTAAAACATGTAGCATTAAATTTTCTTGTTTCATCCCAAAATTTACTAGCACTGAATTTCCTAGCTATTGCCATAGCTGATCCTCTATAAAGTGCAGCAGCAAACGCTACTTTAATCCCATGACTATGGAATAATGGAGTTGTGATATAAATTATATCATCAGTATCCATTCCAACGACCATAGCGCCCCACCATGCCATGGCAGTCAAAATTGAACGATTTTTCAAAATTGCTGCTTTTGGAAGTCCTGTAGTACCTGACGTAAAAATATATACAAATGGATCATTCATTATAATCTCTTTAGTTGTAGGTGGATTACTAATATCAGATTCCTCAATTTGTCCTTTAATATTGATATATCCTTCAGGTGTTTTTATTTCTCCTTTATCAGGTAAAAAAAAGAGCCTTCCTTTTTGCTCATCATTTAAGTTTAATTTTGGTTTAATATCTTCAAAAGCTCGAAAAAGTTCTTCCCCAATTATATATAGTTTCCCAGGTGTATGCGTCATACTGTGAATAAGTGGTTGTTCCCGCAGGTTTGTGTTTATTAATGAAGAAACTACTCCCAATTTACCCAACGCAAGAATTAGAAACATATAATCTGAACGATTTTCGACGAAAACAACAGCTATATCCCCTCCTTTAAGACCAAGTTTAAGGAAATAATTCGCATACCGATTAATCATTTCATTAAACTCTTTATGAGTATATCTTTCCTCTTCATATAATAGCGCTAACTTATCAGCGTATTCTACTGCCTGTTCTTCTATTCGAAGTCCGATAGAATACTTTGAATCAGGTGTAAGCTGAGCCATCCATGCCGCATCTTTCATTATGATTGGTGTTTTTTTATTCCAAGAGGGCAATATTACATTCTTATATACTTCTTGGGATATTATATATGGTTGCGTTTTTTCATCGCTTTGAACTGCTTTTTCAGAATTAGTATTTTGATCATTCATTGAGTCTGCAAGGTTTCAAAAAAATTTAATATTTTTGAATACAATACACAAAATAGTCTAATCTTGATAAAAAAAGTCTGAAATGAAACAAATTTGGATGATATTTTAAAACAAAAAGATTAGATTTAGTATTGTTTATAATCCCCTTTATACCACGTTCTTTGAGGCTTTTTAAGATTATCTGGCATATCTTCATATGGTGAAACTTCTTCAACCAATTTACAATCAACTCCATACCGTGAATTAGTTTGTGGATGAACATACCCTGTTTTTGAGATTCCATTGGCTGCTCTAAGTGATGTACGCCTAGCGATTAATGAGGCACCTTTTATATAGAAAAATCTCCATTTATCTTCTTCTTCAACTAATTCTAAGAAAATACCATCGTCCATATCTGAATCAGATTCTAATGGACGAAATTGACCTTTATCATCATTCCATTTTAATAAAAAATTCGCTTTTTTTTCAGCCATATTTTCACCAACATAAAGGAATTATTTTGTAAGAATTTTGTTTCAGATATAATTTAATTATGTTTAGTTTTCTTTGATATTAATTATAAAACTAATACTATATTAATCTTATTTTAAGGATAAATAAAAAATCATAAGGGAACTTTGTTATTTCCTTTTCTTTAATAATATATTATGAGAAAAAAGAGGAAAATCGAAAATTTTTAAATTCACTAGTTTTTTTAACTATTATTGGTTATTATTAGAGGATATGACTTTAAGACTCAATTTGATGTTCAATTTTTGGAGTTATCAATGAAACAAACTGCTCACGATGTAATTAGGATATTTGATTTTGACTATCTTATTTTTGATTTAATTTTATGTTTCATATTTATTTCAGTTTTAATAGTTCAAAAAAAGAAAATCCCTTTTATTGTTGGTTTATTATGTGGGCTACTTTTTCTAATAATAGATGGAGTAATATGGTGGAATACCGGAGTTCGAGAGATATCTCCGCAATCCTTGAAAATAGTAGTAGATTTTATGATGGATTTTAGTTATGGATTATTAGCTTTTAGTTGGGTGATGATTATGTTTGAAAAAAGGAATTTAAAAGAGATTATATTTTGGACTACATTCTTATATGGGGGTTGGTTTATAATCGCTAGCTTATCTCAAGTTCTACCGTTAAATGACACAGAAATTATTACAATTAGGCATATGAAACACTTAAGATTTCTTGAAATTTCAACTGTAATCACTGGATATTCACTACTAATTATTCTGAGATATGATTACAAAAGAATTTTTTTCATTTTTTGGGTTGGGACTATGCTTTCTTTTATGATGGAATCTTATTTACTTTTTACAGGAATCAGACCAAGTGGATTTGATTTATTATTATATGATTCTCTAATTTTAACTAATCAAGGAATTCCATATTTGTATATTATTTTTGATAAAATAATTCCAAAAATAAAAGAAAAAATAATAGATAGGAAGAACATTAAAGAAGAGATTATCGAAGTCTCTACTTATTGATTAATGAATTTTAAAGTTTTTTTTATGGTCAAATAAAACTCATGATCTAATTTAGATTTCTTTAATAGATAAGAAGATTTTAATGAAAAATTTTATGTGGTATTAGGAATATAATTTACAAAATAGATAAAAGTTTAAGTTATTATCCTTAAAAGAATTTTAAGTGAACAAGGATTTAGAAAAATGAAAATAATCGACAAACAGGCTATCGCAATATTTCTTGCAAATCATATTACTAGCTTATCTTTAGAGGAAATTGAAGAAATTATCGAAATTCCTCCACCAGATATTAAATTTTCGTATGCTTTTCCAGTATATCGTCTGAGTAAAATTGAAAAGAAAAATCCTAAAGAGATAGCCAAAAATTTAGAAAAAATTTTACCATTACCAGATTTTATAGAACAGATTGAAGCAGATGGCCCTTATGTTAATTTTAAACTTAAACCTTCAAGTGTTTTAGAGAATATTTTTGAATTGAAAAATGATTATGGAAGGATTTATGAAATTTTAGGAGAAGAAAGTAAGAAGCCATTAAGAATTGTAATAGAATATCCTTCTGCTAATACTAACCATCCACTCCATTTAGGACACGTACGAAATATACTAATAGGCACTTCACTTTCGAATTTATTGCGGTATAAAATGCAAGAAGTATTCGAGGTTAATTTAAGGAATGACAGAGGGATTAATATTTGTAGATCTATGCTCGCTTATAAAAAATGGGGAAATAATGAAGAACCAACAAAAAAATCTGATCATTTTGTGGGAGACTTTTATTTGAAATACGGTGAAATGGCACAAAAAGACGAAAATTTAATAAATGAAGCCTATACATTATTACTCTTATGGGAAGCTGAGGATCCAGAAACTCGAATTCTTTGGGAGAAATTGAGAAAATGGGCTTTAGAGGGCTTCGAAGAAACCTTTAAAAATTTTGATTTAAAATTCATAAAGGAATATAGTGAATCTGAAATTTATACTAAAGGAAGAGAAATCATACTTGAAAATTTAAAGAAAGGAATTTTTAAAAAAACTGAAGATGGCGCAGTTTATGCTGATTTAGAGAAAGGATATAACATTCCAAATGTAATTTTGCTTCGAAGTGATGGTACTTCTATTTATATTGTTCAAGATATCTACCTTGCGTTTCTTAAAAAACAAGATTTCAATTATGATAGATCTTTATATGTCGTCGCAAATGAACAAAATCTATATTTTAAGCAATTATTCAAAGTTTTAGAAATGATTGGATTCAAAGAAGATAATTTTCATTTATCATATGGCATGATACATCTTCCAGAAGGGAGAATGAAAAGTCGAGAGGGAACTATAGTTCATGCAGATGAAATTATTGAGGAAGTTCTCGAATTAGCATATAACGAAGTAGATAAGAGATATCATGACATTAGTGAAGAAGAAAAAAAGATAAGAGCGAAGGTTATAGGCATGGGTGCTTTAACTTTTTTCATCTTAAAGTTTAATCTTAAATCTGATTTTGTGTTTAATCCAGAAGAAAGCATTTCTTTTGAAGGGGAAACAGGTCCTTATATACAATATTGCTATGCGAGAATTGAATCGATTATTTCAAAATCAGAAGAAAAAATAAGTTTAGAAATCGATTGGAATTTATTAAATCATGAAACAGAAATAAATTTAGTTAAGCAACTAAATTATTTTCCAGAGATAATAGAACAAGCAGCTCAAAGATACGATATACATTTAATATCTCAATATCTTTTAACACTGTGTCAAATTTTCAATACATTTTATAGTAAATGCCCAGTCATTTCTGAAAATAAACAATTAGAAAGAGCAAGATTGTTATTGATAAAGTGCGTGCAAATAAATATTAAAATTGGATTGAAAATATTAGGAATAGATACTTTAGACAGAATGTGAGGGTTCGAAAATGCGTTTTTTTGGTTTTGGGGAAGAAATAAATGAAATGACTCAATTTGTTATATTTGGTATACCATGGGATTATTTAACATCTATAGATTTACCTAATTCTTCAATAGCTCCTGAATATATTAGAAAAATTACAGATGATATTGGTTTAACAACAGAAATGGGTTTTTATATACCTGATTTTAAAGCAGTTGATGTGGGAGATGTAATAATTGAACCTAGAGATGTTGAGAAAAATATAATTACTATTGAAAATTTTGTTAAAAATCTATATGAAAAGAATAAGAATGTCATCCCTATAATGATAGGGGGAGATCATTTCTGTACATATCCGATCGTAAAAGCTATTGGTAATCATATTAAGAAAAAAGAAAGTTTTGGTGTGTTAATTTTCGATTCTCATTTAGATTTTTATCAGGAATGGGATAAAGGAGTATATTCCCATGCAACGATTTCTCATAGAATTTATGACTTAGAATATGTTAATAATAATAATCTGTTGATTGTTGGAACTCGTGACATCGATATTGAAGAATTTGAATTAGCCAATTCTGAAAACATCAAGTATCTTAATGCTTATCATATTATTGAGGGATTAGATTATTATATAGAAAGTATAAAGAATTTTTTCAAAAAATCAGATGTTAAAAATTTATATGTTTCAATTGATATTGATGCATTAGATCCTTCGATTGCTCCTGGTACAGGTTATGCAATACCTGGTGGTTTTTCTTATCGTGATATATGGAAAATTTTGAGAGAAATAACAGAAAATTTTGATATTATCGGTTTTGATTTAGTTGAAGTTGCCCCAAATTTGGATTTGGAAAATAAAATGACATGCATTTTGGCAGCAAAATTAATAGTCGAATTTATGTATTTTATCAGAAGCAAATTTTAATATTGATCTCTATGTCAGAAAAAAATTTAGAAGATATTTTAAAAAGAGTCAACCAATTGGAAATTACTGACGAAACAAATATTTTGAATCTCATTAATTCATTAAAAAATGCTGGATTTAACGCCAAGAGATTAGCATTAGCATGTGAAATTTACAATGAAATGATAAATGATAAAGAGTGTATAAAGTTCTTTGGTTTGGCAGGAGCTCTAGTTCCAGCAGGAATGCAAAAAGTAATTTACGACTTTTTAAAAGAAGGATATATTAACGTTTTAGTTACAACCGGCGCAAATCTCACTCATGATCTAGCAGAAGCTTTAGGATATCATCATCTGCAGGGAGCTTCTATTAACCAAAATGATTTAAAGGATTCAGATTTGTATAGAGCTGAAATAAATAGAATCTATGATGTGTTTATGCCAAATAAAGTGTACAAAGGAATTGAAGATTTTATTTCAAATCTAAAGATTCCTGATTCTCAAATGGCGGTTAGTTCATTCTTGAAATTTCTCGGTGAGCAACTCCCAAATGACTCTCAATCTATCTTAAAGATTTGTGAGCAGAAAAAAGTACCAATTTTTTGTCCAGCGTTTACAGATTCAGGTCTTGCTTTACAAATAGGATTCCATAATCAAAAAATAAATTTAAACCATTTTGCGGACATGATTGAAATGGTCAATTTAGCTTGGGATGCTAAAAAAGCAGGAGTCTGTTTTGTAGGGGGAGGGGTACCTAAGAATTTTATAATGCAATCATTACAATTTTGCCCAAATTCTGCTACGTATGCTCTCCAAATAACAATGGATCGACCAGAACCTGGAGGATTAAGTGGGGCTACATTACAAGAAGCTATATCTTGGGGTAAGGTGAATGAAAATGCAAAATATTCAACTGTCATATCAGATGCTACAATTGCATTACCAATAATTTTGTGGTTTCTTAAAAAGTCCAGAGAGAAATAGAGAATAAAATTTTGTTTATATTGATATTTATGATATTTTTAAAAAATACCCTTGAGTTTTTGGTCAATTGTTTGAGTGTCAGTTCCAAAAATTCTATCAAGAATATTTTTAAAATCTTTAAATTGTGAAACTTCTGATAAATTTTTTCCAGTATTTAAAGATTTAAACTGATATGTTACTACATCTAATAAAGGTTGGATTACTTTTCTTATATACTTCTCAATTCTTTTTTCCTTATCAAGAATGGCATATGATATCAACAATTCAGGCTCAATGCTGTTTTTAGCGGTAATCTTATCTTCTTTAAAAGCTATTATATATTTCTTACCTTCAAAATATTCTACAGCATCTTTTGAAAATGCAGATTGGGCAAAATTTAAAATGGCAGTAAGTAAACCACTACGTAAATCCTCATCAATCTTTCCCTTAGTAGATTTATGATAACTCTTCTTTACTAAAGTAAATCCTCTGAATATTATTCCAGCTTCTCGAACGACCATTCTAAATAAATCCAATTAATATATTATGAATATAAAGCTCTTTCTAAAAAAGTAATTAATATAATACTTTAATATTATTAAATAGTTTAAAAAAGTCTTTGTCAATTGATCAAATCATTTTGTTTTTTGTTTTTTTTTTTCTTTCTTTTTTTTTTCTTCTTTTATCAAAAATAGCACGCAACTTTTGCTCAACGGTTTCTGTGTCAGTTCCGAAGATCCTATCAAGGACATGTTTGAAATCTTTAAATTGTGAAACTTCAGATAAATTTTTCTGGAAATAGGTTGATTTAAATTCAACTAATACTTTTTCTAATAGTGGTTGAATAATATTATGAATATACTTTTCAGCTCTTTTTTCTTTATCAATAATGACGTAAGATATTAAGTATTCTGATTTATTACTATGAAGTCCCTTAATTTTATCATATTTAAATGAGATAAGAAATTTAGTACCTTTAATATATTCAACAGAATCCTTGGTAAATGCTGATTCAGCAAATTTCAAAATAGCTGTAAATAACCCACTTCGTAGATCTTTATCAATCTTTGCTTTAGTAGATTTGTGATAACTTCTTTTTACTAAAAAGTATCCACCTAACATCAATCCTGCTTCTCGTATAACCATATTAATAAGATTATGCAATTCTTTTTGATTTATTTTGAATTCCATATAGGAAAAAGATGATTTAATATTTTAATTATAGGCAATTATTTTAATAAATTCTTTGTTAAAATCTTGAGCTAAAGGACATTAACTAAGAAACTATAATAGAAAAAAGTAAATTAACGTAATTTGATTTAATTTAATTTAATAATTATTTAATTAATCTATTTTAACTATTAGTTCTAAATGCTCTATAATTTTCTCTAAAACTAACTTCTTAAACATAATCCTATTTGCGCTAAAATTAAATCTTTTAGTATAAGTTTCATCTATCGATGAGAATCCAATATAAACTGTTCCAACAGGTTTTTCAGGGGTTCCTCCAGCTGGACCAGCAATACCACTAATCCCTATCCCTATATCAACATTTGAGAGTGCTCTTATATTATATGCTAATTGCTCTACAATATTTTTAGATACTGCTCCGTGAATTTCAAGAGATTTTGGTTCTATATTCAATAAATCAATTTTTGCTTTATTGCTATAACAGACAATTCCTCTTTCAAATACTTTAGAAGCTCCAGGAATATTTGTTAT
>JAHQWY010000480.1 GCA_029856445.1 Promethearchaeia archaeon | reverse complement strand
TTCCTGCCTTAATACTCACATTAATATCTTGTCTAATTGATCCAAGAATTTTTTTTACGCTTGTTGACCAAAGCAGTAATCCTATTCTTTCAGCAGCTTCTCGACATTCCTCAGGAGTTCTAATGTCTGGTCTGGTAGTTACTTCTACTAACGGAATCCCTAATCTGTCTAGACGAAAATAGTTAGTTTTTTGCTCGGTTTTAATTTTTCTGGCAGCGTCTTCTTCTAAACTTAGTATATCTATCCCAATTTTTTTTCCATTTTCTAATTCTATATATCCATCTGTTCCAAGTATCATTGTTCGTTGAAAACCACAAGGGACACTTCCGTCTAAATAGTTTTTACGGCAAACATGCATTTCTTCAATAACATTGGCATTAAGCAGCATTGCAATTTGTAGTGCCACCTTTCTTGCTTCTGTGTTACAGGCAAAAGGCGGTGTATCGTCCAGTTCATATGTGCATACCACGTCATTGTAACCTTCATATGTAATTTCCATCCCTTTCTCGTATTCTGTAAGCATTGCCTCATCATAAGTGCCCATTTCACCTAGAACAGGTCTCATTTTTCGATTCACAGTAAAATCTGGCTGACGAGTACCCTGTAGTTTAGCGGGACATCTACAAAATAATTTACTAAATGTTTCAAGTTGCTGATGGATTTCTAACCCGCATTTAAGGCCCAATTTTTCATAATCGTAATCTTCCATAAATCATCAAATCTTCACTAAATACTTTAGTTTATAAAATCTCAAAATCTCAGATACAATAAATTTTATAATTATTGTCAAAAAAAGTTTGTTATGTTTCTACAAGGTCACCTATAAATGGTTAGGGTTAGGATAAAAATTTTTTAGTAATTTGCAGATTTATATCCTTGGTCCATTAATTGTGAGTGAAATTCTCCTTTTGGTCGCCCAGTTTTTTGTATATAATCTTTTAGAATTTTCATATCATTTAACATAGCTTCTGTGCGGATTTTGATTCCAGTTTCTGATGCGAGATCTGTAAAAATGAAGAGTGTTTCATTTTGTATCCCATTAAATACAATATCAGCGACAGTCTTTGGCGACATTGCTGTTGGGCCACTATATAATTGTTTTGCGAAATTAAATATCTGTTCAGATTGTTCAATCAATTTTGGATCTAAGGCAGATTCAGCATTTATTAAATCTTCCGGCCGATTTCTCTGACACTCAATTATTCCTGTGTTTACAATCCCAGGAAAAACGACAGAAACTTTTACTTTAGAATTAATTGTTTTTAATCCCAGTGCAAACATTTCTGAAAGAGCAGTAACTCCGAATTTGGTAATACCATATACTCCAAGACCGGGATTTACTCCTGCAGCGGATGAGGTGTTAATTATATGACAGTCCTCATTTTGATTGGCCATGATTGGGTAGAATGCATACATTCCATAGATAACACCCCATAAATTGACATTCATAACCCATTTATAATCATTCATGGTTTGTTGTAATATAGAACCTATAATACCAACTCCAGCATTATTAAATAATAGGTGTACTGCCCCGTATGTGTCAATCGTTTCCTTAGCTAGCATCTCGACATCTTTTTGTTTAGAAACATCAGTTACTACAGATATAACAGGAGCTCCTTTAAGTTTCAATTCTTTTTCCGCTTGTATTAAAGCACTTTCCTCAATATCAGCAAGAATTACCCTCATACCTTCTTCACAGCATCGTTCCGCTATGGCTTTTCCTATTCCACTTGCAGCTCCTGTAATTACTGCAACCTTATTTTTGAATTGCTTCATTTTATTTCATCTATACATTGCTTATGTAATTTTATTACTAATCAATAAATCTCACTTAAATATAAATATATGATTTGATCAGTTCCAATGTGTTCTTTTGCCTAGAACAAAATATAAATTATGTATATTTATTAAATAGAATTAGAGAATTTTTGAAACGTAAACTCCGTCTAATTTATAACCTATTTCGTAAAACCAATCTCTTACACCAATTCCCGATATAACAGCTAGCTTTTTAGCGTCAAATTCATCTCTTGATATTGATTCAGCTTTTTCCATTAATAATTTTCCATATCCTCGGTGTTGAATTTGGGTAAAACGACGGGGTTTTAAATCTTTCGGAACCATCTCCCCAACTATTTTTATTTCCCTCACGATTAATGTTTTTCCATCATTTAATTCAGGTCTGTGAGCAAATTCAGAAGGTTTTCTCAAGCGTAAATATCCTACTAAATAATTCTGTTGCTTATTCTCATAAGATAAAAATATTTCTTTTCC
>JAHQWY010000479.1 GCA_029856445.1 Promethearchaeia archaeon | reverse complement strand
ATATCAAAAAAACTCATTAATATGGGAACTTACATAACATTTTATCTATATGTATCACCCATCGCTTAATTCTCTCTTTCATATAATTAAAAGAAATTCAATAATATAAATTTCACAGTTCTACTATATAATCTGTAAGAAATGAAAATATAATAAGGAAATCAGATCTTTAAATTACATAACTCAATTCATTAAACTTAATTAAATTCTAAAATTCCCTAAGAAAATGATTGCGAAAAACAAAAATAATTATTATCTTAAGAAGAAAAAAGTCCTAATGCGATCATTTAATGCAGCATTAATCATTTCAAAACAAATCCTAATTGATAATTTCGGAGAAGAAAAATACAATGAGATTTCTATTACAACACGCGATGAATTTGATACTCTTATTGCCCAAATTCCTTATGTAGGAGGCGATGAGAACCCAATAACCGATGATCTTATCAATGCTACTTTGTTGCTACCTCTTCTTCGAGCTTTTGAGAAAGAAGGACTTGAGTATAGAGAGATTGGCAGAATCGTTTATGACTTATTCGAGGCTTTTTATAAACTAATACCTCAACCTGATGATATTTTCTCAGATGAATACATAAACAAGACAAAAGAACGTGCTGATAGTTCTAAATTACATAAATATCCAGGTGATTGGGTTTTTGATTTCATCGAGGGTGATGGTGAAACTTTTACTTTTGGCACAGATTATTCTGAATGCGGTGTCTACAAGTTTTATAAAAACCTGGGTGCTGAACATTTCATGCCACTGGTGTGTATAGCCGATTATGCCAAAGCTCGAGCTTATGGGTACGGATTAAAGCGCACTCAAACCATTGGGAATGGAGCTGATATTTGTGATTTCCGATATATAAAAAATGGTACCACTCCTCCAGCGTGGCCACCAGACAATCTACCAGAATTCAAAAAGTAAGCTGATTTGTTTTCATAGTTTATATCTGGATAGAATTTATCATCACTCATTGTTTTGATCGATATTACTAACATCTTCATAGATATCTTTATTTCAATTTATCGGAACACATAAATTTATATAATCCAAACTTGATTATAAAAGATAGATTGAAAAGTAGTGTCATATCTAAGAAATATGGTTGGTATTTAGCCAGAGTAAATGCAAGTATCGAAAATTTTGCAAATATAGTTGTTACTAGTTTAAATACTATTCACCGCTTTAATTTACAACCTGGCAGAAACGTAAAAATAACCAATTTGGTTAAAGGATATTCAAGGATCAGATTTCTAGATAAATTTCTTTTATTACCATATTATAAAGATTTTATTAACAATAATCACCTTTTACAGAATATCATTCAATCCATTGCAACCGCTACATATAAATACGTTGATAAGGAATATATCAGCAGCCTTATTAAAATAGTAAGCACCTTCTATAATAATGGAGAAGAAGCAGGCGGAATTGTGATAAAAGAATTACTCGAATTTGATAATCCCGAGAATTTTCAAATGGACATAGCCCTACCAAACTCTTGGTTAAATGAGAATAGCGTAGATTTAGGAGAAACTGTGCTATTAAGAAATGATGAACCATCTCCTGTTATTCTATGAAAAAAAATAAAAATAATCTTTTTATTTTATATCAAAACCGAGATTTAATTAGTACCCACATTTTTCAATATGAAAAATAAGGCTCCTAATTCTCCTGTAATTGGAATGTCTTTAGATATCCGTTCATAATTTTGATTATAAATTCCTACGATTTCAAAACCATTCGAATTGGTAAAATTTTTAAACTCATCAAATATCCATAATCTTAATTCGTGTTCTTCTTCCACGAGTATTTCCTCTCCATTTTCTTTAATTACCATTCGAAAATCAACATGACGTATTCTACGTTCTTCATCATACCAATTAATTACCCATGTAAGTTCTAACTCAACATCGTCTCCTTTTATATACCAGGTATCATCCAATTTCTTCTCATTTATTATATTATTACATTTACAGCTTATTTCAACAATATAAATGCCACCTATTTTTATCGATTCACCCATTACTCTGAAATGTGAAGAAATATCTTCATCACTTTTCAAATATCCTAAGCTGTTAATACAAATAAATGCGGCGTCAAACTTTTTATCAAATTTCATACTCCTCATATCACCTTCTAAAATATCTACTTGTTCATTAGTTAATCCAGAGATTCTTAGTTTTTCTTTAGCATAATTCACCATTTCAGGGCTTAAGTCATATCCTACTATAGAATATCCATATTTTGGGAACATTTCCAAAAACATACCAGGGCCACAGGCAGGTTCCAATAAGC
>JAHQWY010000478.1 GCA_029856445.1 Promethearchaeia archaeon | reverse complement strand
AAATATTTACCGGGCATAGCTATCTTTACAGTTTCCTTAGCATTTTTAAACTGATCAACCATTTTCACCCATTCTGAATAATTAGTAACTTCACTATAAGATACTAATTTTGCCTTAAGATCTATTAACTCGCAAATTAGATCCCCTAATCCCTGTTCCTCAAATAGTAAGGGTAATTCATACACAATTTCTAAATCTGGATTTGAAATTACAGCATTTTCAGGTACATTAGAATATAGTGAAATTTTTCGTTTTATATCTTTATCTAAAGATTTTTCACTTCTTCCTATTATTATATCTGGCTGTAATCCAATACTTTGAAGCATCTTAACAGAATGTTGAGTTGGTTTGGACTTTTGTTGTCCTACTGCTTGCGAATAAGGTACTAGAGTAACATGAACGAAGGCTGTTTGTTTAGGTAATTCTAGTTTTATTTGTCTGAATGCCTCTAAAAAGATACTTGACTCTAAATCACCTACAGTACCACCACACTCAATTAGTAATACATCTAAATCCTCTTTTCTGGCAATTTCCATCAATCTTTCTTTAATTATATCAGTAACATGAGGAATTATCTGAACTGTCTTTCCTAAAAATTTACCCTTTCTTTCACTAAGGATAGTAGAAAGATATATTTGCCCTGATGTTATATTATGGGAAGGATGCATTTCAATACCTAAAATTCGAGAGTATGTCCCAAAATCCTGATCAATTTCAGAAATTCGATATGTTCTTTCATTAGATTCGTAAACTGGTCTAAATTCCCATACATCTTCAGTAATAAAACACTCTCCATGCTCAATTGGGTTTAAGGTTCCTGGATCTATATTCAAATATGGATCAATTTTGACTACTGACACTTTAAAACCACGAAACTGGAGTACTTTTCCTATGCTTGCTGTCGCAACTCCCTTGCCTATTCCTGACATTACTCCTCCTGTCACGAATACGAATTTACTGCTAGCGTTCATAATATGGACCTGACACCATTAATTTTGTTACTTTTTAAAAATAAAATAATAAAAATAAACCAATTATTATAAGAATTTCTAAAATCACTATTATATTATTAGTTAATTTCTATTAAAACTTAGATCTCCATACTTAATTAATGATTTCAATACAATTTGATAATTGGATGGTTGAAATAATTTGAAAAATATAAAATTAGTGAAGTGTAAACCTCAACTTCAATTATGAAACAAATAACCTTTTTGATGAAAAATCAGGATCTGATGTGATATTAAGTCCCAATCTTCTCAATCCAGCTTCATCTCCTGGAGTTGGAATATGGGTTGAATGCATTTCACAACCATTAAGTTCTTTAAGCTTTTCCATGGCAACTTTAGCAGATGGATTAAAATCAGCACTAATACTTAAGGCTATAAGAGTTTCTTCAAGATTGAGACTCAATGGTTTATGGTTGAAAACTTCCGATTTTAATCTACTGATTGAATTTAGTATATTAGGGGATAAGAGATGAATATTATCAGGGATTCCAGCTAATTCTTTTATAGCATTTAAAACTAGACTCGAGGCTGCATGCATTAGTGGGGAGTTTTTTCCTGTTATTATAATTCCATTCTTCAATTCTAAAGCAGCTCCAGCATATACCCCATCATGTCCTTTTCCACTTTTATGGGCATCTATGGAAGCTCGCCTGGCGTGTTTTACAACTTTCCGATCTGACGGGGAGAGGTTCAGCTCCTTCATAAGTAATTCTGCCCTCTGTATAGTTTTTTTATCTGCCACACCCATGGCATATTCACAACTATATCGAAAGAATCTTCGGATCATTTCTTGATTAGCGGCTTGCTGGACAATAGCATCATCAAAAATAGCAAATCCAGCCATATTTACACCCATATCCGTAGGAGATTTATATACTAATTTTTTACCCATAATTCTTAGCATAATTTTTTTAACTACTGGAAAGATTTCTATATCTCTATTATAATTAATTGCTGTTATATTGTAAGCTTCAAGATGGAAGGGATCTACTTGATTAAAATCCCCGAGATCAGCAGTTGCTGATTCATATGCCATATTTACTGGGTGTTTTAAAGATAAGTTCCAAATAGGAAAAGTTTCAAATTTGGCATAGCCCGCTTCTATTCCTCTTACATGTTCGTGATATATTTGAGATAAACAGGTTGCCATTTTGCCACTCCCTGGACCAGGAGCAGAGATAATAATTATTGGCTTAGAAGTTTCAATATATTGATTAGCACCGTATCCTTCTTCGCTTACAATTAAATCAATATTTGTCGGATACCCTTTAATCGAACGGTGCGTGTATACCTTTATAT
>JAHQWY010000095.1 GCA_029856445.1 Promethearchaeia archaeon | reverse complement strand
CCTCCACTTTTGTTTGAACCAAGGCAAATAGAAATGGAGTCCATAAGGATTAGTAATAATTACGTTAGCATTATTTAATATGAACCTCTTTTCATTAGCATCCACATCTCCATCATAAACTCCAATCCTATTTTGTTTTATATTCGTTTCAGATAATAGCTGTGATAGCACTGCATACTGATCTCTCGCTAACGCTTTAGTTGGGAAGATATAAAGCGCTGTTGTTTTTGGATTTTCGAGTATGGATTGTAATACGGGTAGATTATAGCAAAGAGATTTTCCAGACGCAGTAGAAGTTACAATGACTGTGTTTCTACCTTTACGAATTAAATTTATAGCATCTACTTGGTGCTGCCACAGTCTTATGTTGTTAATATCCAACCATCGTTGGAGACGTTTACTTATGGGTGTTTTTAAGATCCCATATTGAGCTTTATGTTCAGGAATATGCTCAATGTGGTATATTTGGTCATGATAATACTCCTGAGATTTTATATAGCGCAAAAACTCTTCAAAATCAACCATAAATAGCTTCAATATTTATAATGAACAATCTCAATTAAAAATATCAAAGGGAATCGATTTAATTATTTATCTAATTTTCTTATTTAAATATCTAGGATATTAGATTATCTTCATTTATATAGAAGAATATCTTATTCTCATTATATATGTATTAATAGAAATCAAATAACAATTAGGTGACTTAAAATTAAGAAAATTGTAAACGTTTTCCTTCTCTGTACTTTTTTACTACCTATATTAATGCTTTTAAACTATAATTTTCTCGAATATAATATTCTCGGTTCTACTTGGGACAGAAAGAGTAATAATTTCAATGATATTCAAGAACTTCCCTATATAAGTAATGATTATCAACTAGTTGATCCAATTAATATTACATCTTGGAGTGACTGGTCACTCTATCCCTTTATAACTGGAAACGGTACTGATATAAATCCGTTTATCATAGAAAATATTGTAATAATTGGTAATGGTATTAAAACCATGCAATCTGGTAATGATACTTTACTCGATTACACATATGGGGGAATTTATATTAATACCAATGGTTCCTTTATTATTCGGAATTGCAAAATATCACAAACTTCTATCGGAATTCATTTATCAATTGGTATCCCCCCAGGGGCTTATAATATTATAAATATTGAGATTACTAATTGTAGTATAGGAATTTATAGTAAATGGCCATCTTCTATGGCAATAATAAATATTTCAAATTGCTATATCTCTAATTGTCACTGGGTTTCAATAACTGCCACTACAGATATATATAACTATTTCAATCATGGAGGAATCGGTATCTACGCCAGATTTGTTTCTGTTATTGAAGATTGTCGTATTGAAGATTGTTCAATAGGAATGCTTGCAGAAGGGGTAGAAGATATCCATAATAATGAATTAAAAAATTGTGGGATTGTTCTTGGAACGTATTTCTCAAACTATGACAGCAGTAACACTGTTAATGGAAAACCAATAGGCATATTCTATGGTGTTGACAATTTAATTTTTACTCAAATTGATGCTAATCAATATGGACAATTACTATTTATAGCATGCGAAAACCTATCTCTTTCAAATATTCATATCACTGAACCCTGTAGCATTGGAATTCAAATATTTTCTTTGGGTTTTAACCAAACCACATATTTGAGTAATATAATATGTGAAAACCAGAAACTCGGTATGTATATCTATGGAAATGATATTATTGGAGATAATTTATACGCTAAAAACTGCAAAGCGGGATTCTATTTTGGGAGAGTAGAAAAAAGTAAATTCACTAAGATTATGACAGATAGTACTGAAGTACCGGTTTATACATATACACAGCTTTTGAATTTTACTATTGAGATTGAACAATCTACAAAGTTTTATTTGGTCGATCTTTTTGCTTGTTACGATGATAAACTCAATGTTGAATCCTCAGATACGTCATATAATATATCTATGTCGTATATTTCAGAATTGGGAATTCAAGGTTATATTATTCAATTTAATGATATAGATAGTTATCGGATTAGCCTTTTTGTACCACCGGATATAAAAGCTAATTTTACAGTCATCTCAGTTGTACGTTACACCCGACCAGGTGCATCTAATATTATTTTCGGCTATCCATTTTTCTGGTTGTGGAGTGTCATGATAATAGGACTCTTAATATATGTTGAATCTTTTAGGAGATTTCACCGAAAGTAATATTTAAATACTTCTTTGATTAATATCAATTTTTTTTTTTCCATACTCATATAATGCTAAAAATGATTTGGCGGCTCTTCGAACAGACGGATAAACAATAAATTTGTCATTGAAGAGTTTATTCCTATATCTTTGATTTGATTTGGTTGGATAATGAGGGAGAATTAACATAAAGACTTTACCTAGAGATTCTGTATAATCCCTTATTCTCAAGAGGTTATTGTAGTAATCACTACGATGATCTTCTTCGAATTCATCTCCCCATGAATCAGTTTCAATAAGAACTAAATCAATATTTGCAGAAATAGCGATCTTTGCAACTTCATAGTATGTTTGACTAGATGAGATCCATGGCATATCTAAAGGATTTTTTAAGCTCCCAATTTTAATTGGATAAATTTTTCTCAATTTATTCATAGTTTCACCTTCAAAATAAGGCACGTTCAATCCTAATTCTGTCAATATATTAGTATGAATAATTCCAAAACCGCCTGACCATAGGATCAACAAAGAATTTTTCCCAGTTGGATATTGAATATTTTTTAATGATCTTCCTAATTTCTTAAACCTTTCAATATAACTCTTAAAAAGGTAAAGATAATCGATCATATCATCCATTGAAGTGGGAACGTCTACAATTGGAGTCTGTTTAACTATCGCATTCCAAATCCTTTTATTTGAGCCAATAGATCCAGTATGTGTTAAAATTGCTGTCTGTGATCTTTCGGTTTTCCCACCATTCATAAATAACACCGGTTTTTTCAAGTTTTTTAATGTTTGGAAAAGCCTTCTCCCTTCATTAGGATGGTACTTCGAAAATCCTTCAAAATATACACCGATGATCTCAGTGTCGTTATCGTTATCATAATATTGTAGAAATTCGGATATTTGCAAATCTATACAATTCCCAACACTAGCCCCTTTTGAATAACTTAAGTTATAGCGACTTGTACCAATTCTAATCGTTTGAGAATGTAAATCACCAGATTGAAATACAAACGCGATGTTTCCTGGTTTTGTAGGAAGAAATGGTTCATAAGCTAAGTGCCCATTAGGTGAATAAACGCCCATGCAGTTTGGACCTATAGCTCGAATATGATTATCATCATCATTTAAAAGTTCTACAAGTTTCTGTTCAATTTGTTTACCGAGGTTGTCAGATTCTCCTAACCCTGCCGTAAATATATGCATTGTATTAATTTTTTTCTGCTCAATCACCATTTTTAAACTCTCAAGAATCTTATCTCTTCCCACCGCTAAAATAAGAAGGTCAATTTCTTCCTCAGGGACTTCTTTAAGAGATTTATAACATTTTAAACCATTTATCTCTTCTTTTTCAGGGTTAATTAAATATAATTTATCTGTATTAAACTTCTGTTCCTTAAAACCCACAAAGAAATAACCTAATTTTTCACTCGCTTTATATATAGCTACAGTGCGAGGTTTAAATAAAAAATCTAAATAGTTAGAAGTATTTGTAGTCATTTGAAATTTCCTAATCGAATCTATTATTCTCAAATTGAGTGATATAGAATCATAAAATTAATGATTATCTATAGCTTTTATGTATATTTTAAACTGTTATGTAAGTTTATAATGTATTCTACTCCTTATTGAATCATTCTCAAATCTTAATAGAGTAATTTTAATATCGAATATCATCAAATTTAAATAAACAAAATAACTTTAGAAGTACATATGTCTGATTCTGACTGGAGTAAAGTTGATTTTCAACAATTTATTAATGAATATGGGAATGAGGTGTTAGTGGATATGGCTCCAGTAATTCTTTATTCAAAGAAGGATAAAGAACACGAGGCATACAACTCATTAATCGCTTTCTTCTTCATAGCAGGAGGTGTTCTTATATACATAGCTTCAACTTACTTCTTAGCACCTATCTTTTTCAACCTTCCATTGTTTATCACTATAATTGCTATAGCAACTATTATTGATATTCTCTTAATTGTTAACTATATTAAAACTAATGTTTACATCAAACCCTTAGAGTGTTGGCTTGAGATATTTAGGGGAGAATCAGAAAATAATTATGTATTCTATTGTTTTACCTATTATCCAATATTTTCTGGCAAGTGCCACCCAAATGCAGCAAAGAATGTAATATTTAAATTGTACCAAGAGCAAGTGTTAAAGAGTAAAATTGATATCCCTCAAATTGAAGTTTATATAAAACTAAATTCACAAGATAAAAAGCTTCATAAAAAAATTGGATATTTCCTGCAATATGGTGAGGGAAATTCATTTAGAGATGAAAGGATAGATCTAAATTCATGGAAGTTTTTCACTTATCAAAAGTCGGAGAATGATAATTTTCTTGCGGTGGCAAACTGGGGACATCAATTTGAATGGAAAGATGATCTTGAATATGATTTTGATAAATTACATGAATATGCTCCTTGGGTAATTCAAAGATGGAATAATTCTAATTTAAAACCATTAAAAGGCGATTTTAAAACTAGTATTAACTGGGATTTAAGAAATATCGATTCATTGCCAAAGTTAAAACCTTGGGAAGGAGATTTAGAGCTTCAAGAGTATCAAAATCCTAATGCTAATAAAGAAGAATCACTGATCAATGAAGCAATTAAGAAGTTTGTAGGTTATGATCGGGACATAAAAAGAATTAAAGATATTAAAGATCAAATTTTAGCAATCAAATCTTACTTTAGGGATTTATATTCTTAATTTTCAAGTTATTTCTCCAATATTATTAGTTTAAAACGATAGCTAACTAATATAAATAGAGAGATAATTATATTATTAATAATTTCAACATAAAAACTTAATAACCGTGAATTGTTAAATATAAAAAACTTAATAAAAATATCACGAAAGTAAGAAAAGAGGTAAGTTAGAAATTGGAATTATTAAAAAACGTTTCAAGTATTGAAATTCCAACCAATAGGGTGTCATATAATAAGAAGACTAATGTACTCTCTATTGAAGTATTAGATTTCATGTTTGTAGGTATTTATAAGAAATCTGTAAGGATAAGCAAGATCCTTGATGATCTTTATGCTTCTTTAGGAGAAACTCAAATAGAACGGAGTAGCATTTATTTTATGGACTTTGTAACAGGTAGCGTAATTTCCGAATCTGAAAAATTAAGTCGTTTAAAAATTTCGAAGAGAGAGAAAGTGGAGAAGAAGATAGAAAAAATTTCAGACGAGCGTAAATCTATGAAAAGAGATAAAGCTGAATTATTTGAAATTGAGGAAGAATTCTTAGAAGCTGAAGAAGAAGAACTCCCGTATGAAGAACTCGCTAAGTTTTCTACAGTTGCAGAAGATGCTGAGTATGGTGGGGCTAAATTTAAAGAAGAAGAAGCTATAGATTTTGATGATTTCAGCGAAAAAGAAATGGTAAGAGAAAAACAAGCTCCAAAAGCTAAAAAGAAAGCTAGATCAATGGCTCCACCTCCTCCTAGTCCAGCAGCACCTGCTGCACCACCACCTGCAACAAGAGCACCCCCTGCTGATACCCTTGGAGGTCCTAGCACTGGTGCTCCCGCAAGAGCTGAACCATCTATGATTGCTCCTGAAGAGCCTAAAGAGACAGTCTATGAGATTAATATGGGACTTCAATATTATTCCGTCATGATGGAACAAAGAAGCTATCTATTTTATGTATATTTCTCACATCAAGAATTGAAAATTGTTGATGAAGAGGGGAAAACTGTATATAAAACTACTGTTAAAATCGTAACTACTAAAGAAGAACCTCCCGTTTTAGATCTTAGAATTGAGGGAGAAGGTTTTGAGGTCCATCCAATATATGGTAAAGTTGAAGTGAAAAAAGATGCTGTTAATCCCCCAGTTATGATTTTTTCAATAATGCCAATAAAATCAAAGCGAGAGAAGAAGAAAAAGAAAGAAAGTGAGAGGCGATTCCTAAATGTATATATAGAATTTGAAGAAAAAATAATTAGCCATACAATATTATCAATAATAGTACAACCAAAATATTTCCGTCTAGAACTAGGTCCAATTCATTTGAATATTAGTAAAAAAACTGCTGTAATAATCTCTTTTATATCCATTTTAATAGCGGGAATTTCATTAGTCTATATGTTACTTTCTGTAGATCCCTCATCTTCTTTTATGGATTATTTAAGTGGATTTGCCCCTGGATTAGGGTCAATTGTATTTATTGTGATTTTTCTTTACACACTGTTCAAAGAAGGGATATACCCACTTAAAGAAAAAATTAGCGCATTCCTAAATTTCGACCAAGCTGGTGTTCTAATAAAATAAGATTAATTTAATTTCTCCCTTAATTTTTTCTATTTTTTAGGTTTGAGGTTTTAATTCATTCCAAAATTTATTTTGTAATTTGCTTAATTCTTTTTCTTTTAACTTAACAAAATAAAGCGACCTTTTAACTATGAGAGGATGATTCTTTATTTTTAGGGATTTTATTAATCCTGCTGATTCCGCCTTATTAATTATAATTTCACTCATTATACTGATATAATTAGATTCACTTACAGTTGAAATAATAGAATCGTTATCGTTTATTTCCAGCTCGATATCTAATCTCTTATAATCAGGAAATTGTTTTTGAAACGTGTTTCTCATACCAGAACCTTTTTCTCTCCATAGAAACGGATATTTAATAAGTTCTTTAAAATCAACTGAAGTTCCTTCTTTTATCAAATCATGATTAGGAGAACATATGAATCTAAATTCATCTTCCCCAATTTTAATATAATCGAAGTTATCCTTGCTATAATTCATAAAGCTACCAATCCCGGCGAAATTTACCATCTCACTCTTTAAATTTTCAAGAGATTTCTTTGAATTATTTATTAATATTTTAAAATTTGCATTTGGGTTTTTAGTCCGGAAATCTGCTATGAATTTGGGTAAAATATGAGATCCTGGTATTGTAGAAGCTGAAATAATAATATCCTCTTTCATTTCATCCTGAAATTTTGAAATTTCTAATCTACAGGAGTCATATAAATCTATTATTTTTTCAGCATATTTTCGTAGATGTATTCCAGCTTTAGTCAATTCGAATTTTTTTGTGGTTCTATCAATTAAAACTACCCCACCAAACTCTTTTTCTAACTGTAATATTTGATGTGATAATGTACTTTGAGAAATGGGTAGTTCTACCGCTAATTTAGAAAAACTTTTATATTGAGTTAATTTGATAAAGTTTCTTAGGTATTCAATATTCACTCCTTATATCGCCTTTAAAAATATCTAATTCTGAATAATATTAGATAATTATTCTATTTTTATTTATCGATTTTTTTGATAAACCATTACGAAAAAATTAATAAATATTTGAGTGTTTCTTTAATCACTGTCCAAATAAAAATTTAGAATTAGAAAAAAAATGAAGACCTTTACGATCATAATTGGAGACGGTCCGTACACTTATGAGCGTCCTTATACCATGTTAAGATTTGCTTATACCGCTTTATTAGAGGATCATAAAATTAACATCTTTTTAGTTGAAGATGGAATTTTTGTTGGGAAAAAAAACCAAGATCCAACCACCTATGATAATATTGGAAAGTGGATGAAGGATGTTATTTCTGAAGGAGCAAACGTTAAAGCATGTGGAGTTTGTATGAAAGCAAGAGGCTTAACTGAAGATGAACTGATAGAAGGAATAGAAAAAACTACTATGAATGGTTTAGTTGAGATGTGTGAAGAGGCTGATAATGTTATTTTTAGTTAAATAGAGGTGATAAATAAAATGGCAAATTTACGAAAATTAGACTGTTCTGGGCTTGTATGTCCAATGCCAGTAGCAAAAACTAAAAGACAGCTGCTTGAAATGAATAGTGGAGATATTCTTGAAGTAACTGGTGATTATGCAGAAGCAGGACAGAATATTAAAAGATATATAGAAAAACATAAGGATAAATTATTAGATTTCAAGGTTGATGGAAAAAACTACTATATAAAAATCAAGAAGCAATAAGCTTTTTTTAATTATTTTATTATTAGTAAACCTTTTATGAAAATTCGCTTTAATAAGAGTAATATTTTGGAAAAGTGCTTTATTCTTACCTAATGGTCATTAGCGAGTAGAGAAATATTGAAAGATAATGAAATTTTAGAAAAGTTGAAAATTAGCATAGTCAAAGGTAAGTCAGAAGAGGCATTAGATTTTATGCATCAAGCAATTAACGCGAATATAGATCCAAAACAAATATTAAATGAAGCTATAATTCGGGGTGCTGAAGATGTTGGTTTGAAATACGAAGAAGGAGAATTTTTCCTAGCAGATCTGCTTTTAGCTGCTGATGCTATGATTGATTGCATGGATATTATTAAACCGAAATTAATAGAGGGAAAGCATAAATCACTTGGAAAGATCCTAATTGGTACACCTGAGGGAGACATTCATGATATAGGTAAAACTCTTGTTATCGCTCTATTGAAAGGTCAAGGATTTGATGTAATAGATTTAGGAGTAGACGTCCCGCCCGAAACATTTGTAGAAGTAGCTATGAATGAGAATCCAGATATTATTGGAATAAGTGGATTGTTAACCATGACTATTTCTAAAATGATAGAAACCGTTACTATGCTTAAAAGAAAGGGGATTAAGGCTAAAATAGTAGTGGGTGGAGGGATACTCTCTGAGAAATCTTGTAAACATATTGGTGCTGATGCTTGGGCGAAAGATGGATGGGAAGGTGTAAAGTTAATAAAAGATCTAATGGAGGTTAATTAAATTGCCTCATGATTGGGAAGCATCTAAGCTAAGATTATTGGGAACTTTTATAGGATCCCCTAATATTGATCGTGTGCCATTTTTTCCTCTTGCATGTGAAGAAATGATCTGCCGTATCTCAGGAAAAACGTTTCGAGAACTCATATCTTCCCCTAAGACATATGGAAATGCTGCTATTCAAACTTATGAGTTTTTAAAAGCTGATACTATTGCTATACCCACTGCTTATGCAGGTCCTGCTGAAGCTTTGGCTTTCGCAGAAGCTAATAATAAAGAAGATGTAATAAAATGGTTTGATTATAAGGTATTTATGGCTAAACAGGGTGCTATTTGTAAAACTGAAGAGGATATTGAAAAACTAGAAATCCCAGATCATAGCAAGATATCGTTATGGGATACGTGCTATTCTGCTATTGATTTTTTACGAGAAAAAATTAAATTTCAACCGAGTTGTGCTCTCGGTATCTGGTCTGTAGTTCAACAATTGAGAGGCCCACAGGTTTATAGAGATATGAGAAAAAACCCAGAATTATTACTACAATTATGTGAAAAAGTATATCAATCTCAGAGGGATTTATTCAATTTTTATAATGAAAGGATAGGACCAAGTGGAAATATATTCTTTACAGGATACGCTTTTAATAAACACATGATGAGTTTTGAGGATGCAATGAAGTTTGAGGGTCAATTTATTAAAAGATTGCAGAATGAGACCAGAGTTCCAATAGTACTTCATAACTGTGGTACTACTCCTTATTTTGATGAGATCTGTAATAATCTTGAAATATCGGCAATCAACGGCTCACACCCACTAGATATTGAATATTGGGTGAAATTTAAAGAGAATCATCCTAATACAACAATAATTGGAGCAAATATAGATGTGAGTAGGGAATTATTAAATGGTACTCCTTTAGAGGTCGAGGAAAAAGTAAAGGAAAACATTAGACATTTAGCTCAGGGGGGCAGATATGCTGTTGGCCCAATTTGTTGTTTACCATGGGGTGTTTCACTTAATAACATTCTGACAATACCAAAAGCGATAAAAAAATGGGGTACTTATCCACTTCAAACTCAACTATTATATTAATTCTAATTTTATATTCTATCGATGAAATGGAAATATATAATTCGGAAAGCTCAACCTGAAGATGCTAGGGGGATTCATGAAGTTGTTTTGGCTGCTTTTGAAGAATTTCGAGATTTTTATTCCCCAAAAGGTTTTGCTGATACTGTCATGTCTGAAAATGTTGCATTAGAGCGGTTAAAAGACATGAATTTATTTGTAGCAGTGATCCAAAATAATAAAATAATAGGAACAGTCGGATGGAAAAGAATTAGTGAAAAAGAGGGACATATTCGTGGAATGGCGGTACATCCTAAATTTCAAGGTAAAAATAGTCCTGCTGCTGATTTATTAAATGAAGTAGAAAATGATGCTCTATCTCAAGGTTGTACATATTTAACATTGGATACTACAGAAATTTTAAAAAGAGCTCAACATTTCTATAAAAAACATGGATTTAAAGAGACAGGTAAAACTGGTGATTTCTTTGGCTCAACTATGTATGAATTCAGAAAGGAATTTTCGCGTGGATAAGAAAATCTTTATGTGTTGATTATATATTCGGTTTCCTACATCGAATTATGAGGAAATATGGTATAATTCGACTATCATATTCCTGAGGATATTTCTTTAAAGTTTCATCATCAGCATAAGGTTCACAAAATTCTTCCAAAATGAATCCTTTTTCTATAAGCAAGTTTAACCAATCAGATAACGTTCTCGTAAAATGTGGGATTTTGAATTTTCTCATTGTTTCAGTAATTTCTTTTGGGGCTGCACCAAATATCCATTCTTCAATTTCTCCGTTAAATTGCTTAAAATAATCTTTCATAATGAAACCAATTTTTTTACCGTCTTCATTTCTAATCCATTCATAACCACTAGGTGCACTACAAGGATGTGTAATAGAAAATTGAAAGAATCCTCCTGGTTTTATTACCCTAAAAGCTTCTGATAATGCTTTTTCATT
>JAHQWY010000477.1 GCA_029856445.1 Promethearchaeia archaeon | reverse complement strand
TCTGGGGTTAAAAATCCATACACAGAAATTTGTCTATTGGAAAGATATTCAATTAATTTGACTATTAAAGTTGATTTACCACATCGAGGAGGTCCCGTAATTAGGATTTTTATATTCATAAAATAAATGTTGTTATAAATTTTAAATAATCTACTATCATAAGAATAAATTAACTAGCTAATTAAAATAATAATAAAAAGAGATGATAACAAGTTGAAAAGTTCAAATTTTACTTTTACAGATCAAGATGGTATTGAGATTTTTGTTTACAAATGGGAACCAGAAACTGAACCAAAAGCGGTTGTTCAGATACTTCACGGGTTAGCAGAACATGCAAAAAGGTATATTCATGTAGCGGAAGTTCTATGTAAGGAAGGATACCTCTGTTATGCAGACGATCATAGAGGACATGGTTTAACTGCTGGAGATCTAACAGATGCTACTTTAGAGGGAAAAGCTGGAGTTCTAGGTCCAAATGGATGGCGGGGAGTTGTGAATAGTATTCATGAATTGTCAAAAATTATCAAGAATGAACATCCTAATCTTCCATTGTTTTTATTAGGGCATTCATGGGGCGCTTTTATTACTCAAGATTACATTCAGGAATGGGGAGATGAAATAAAAGGATGTATTTTAAGTGGGACTAATGGTAAAGTAAGACCTCTTGTGATTAAAGCTGGAAAAATTATTCTCAAAGGAGAGATTAAAAAATTGGGTTCCACAGCTCCAAGCCAAAAAATGTACAATATGAATTTTAAATCTAATAATCGAGAGTGGAAAAATGAAGAAGGTGCAACCGGATTTGAATGGCTTAGTCGAGATAAATCCGAAGTTCAAAAGTATATTGATGACCCCTGGTGTGGTTTTATTTCTCCTGCTACTCTTTGGTTAGAATTTATCCTTGGATTTGATAAAATATATAATCCCGAAAATGAAAAAAAAATCCCAAAAGATTTGCCGATATTTTTTATCTCAGGATCTTTATGTCCAATAGGGAACAAAACTAGAGGTGTTAAAGCAATGATTAATCGTCTTAAGAAATACGGTAATACAAATGTGACTTATAAATTTTATAAAGATGCTAGACATGAACTCTTTAACGAGATTAACCGAGATGAAGTCTTTAATGATGTAATCGAATGGCTTGATTCCCACTCCTAATTTCCTTATTTATTTAATTCCTGAAATTTCAATAGCAATTCCTTTTGTTTTTCGGATATTTTTTTCGGGATTTCAATATTAACTACTACGTATTGGTCTCCTCGCCCTCTTCCATGTATATAGGAGACTCCTCGATTTTTAACTCGAAATTCTGTTCCTGGTTGAGTTCCAGCAGGAATTGGTAATTCTCTTTCCGTTAATTTCTTTTCTTTATAGTCTAGAGTAGGGACTGTGATCTTTCCACCAATAATTGCAGACACTATATCAACATTTACAGGAGTATACAGATCATTTCCTCTCCTTATAAAATTTTCATTATCTGTTATTCTAATTCCTAAATAAAGATCACCCGGTATTGCATTCGTAGAAGGAACATGCCCCGCACCTTGTACTTTTAAATGTACCCCATTCTCAACACCTTCTGGAATTGAGACATGTATTGTTTTTTTCTCAGGAACTACTTTAGAACCATCACATACTTTACATTTCTTTTCTATTACTTGTCCGGTTCCATTACATGTATAACAACCTGATTCTCGAATAATTGTACCAAATCCAGATTGCGTCATTTTCCTAATTCGACCAGTTCCTTGGCATTCTGGACAGTTAATTACACTTGAGGGATCCTCTGCTCCAGTTCCTTCACATTCATCACAAGGGGTATACCGCTCTATTTGAACATCTTTTTTAACCCCAAACATAGCTTCTTCAAAACTAATTTCTACATGATCTTCAATATCTTGTCCTACTTCTCGACGTGGGGCTGTTCTTCTTCTGGATCTTGATCCAAAACCACCAAAACTATTAAAACCCCCAAAAGGACTAAATTCACCAAAAATACTTTGGAATAGTTCATCAATTCCAGGGATTCCCCCTGAAAAGAAATCACTCATATCAATTTGTACTCCACTATGACCGAAACGATCGTAATTCCTTCTTTTATTATCATCACTCAATACTTCATAAGCTTCTTGAATTTCGATAAATTTTTCCTTTGCATTTGGATCAGTTTTATTTACATCGGGATGAAATTTTCTTGCTAATCGACGATATGCTAACTTGATATCATTTGTAGATGCATCCTTACTTACCCCTAGAACTTCATAGTAATCTCTTTTATTAGAACTCATAATGACTTAGTACCATGCAATTATTAAATAAGTTT
>JAHQWY010000003.1 GCA_029856445.1 Promethearchaeia archaeon | reverse complement strand
TCAGCGTCTTCATGCGACTAACCCGAGCTTATCGCAGCTTGTCACGCTCTTCATCGGTGCCCAAGCCAAGATATCCACCAAATAGCGGAGGCGTATTGGAGTCTAATTGAGGAAAGATTCAGATTGCTTGCCTAAGGGTTTGCGTATTCAGATTTGGTAAAAATAATTATTAAATCGAGACGAAAAATAAGTAGACTTTAATAATATAGGGAGTATGTTCTTATGAGCACGATTTTTCATGCTTGGCTTGGTAAATTGCTTCCTGTAATATCTCAGTCATGGGTTACTTCATGCGCCGTAATAAAGAATTCACTATATTGTCGTTATGGATTCAATTTCTCGCATGTTTCTACTCATGAGATATACTTCCACAAGTCCGCTGCCAATTAAAGGTGTATGTCATCCATTTGGATGAGATATTTTTTCACCAATAATTATCGAAAGTAAAAATACAATCGACGAAATATAAGAATAAATCCTTGGTTAAAAATTTTATGGTCAGAATTCATAAAATTTAATAGATAAATTAGAGCCTTTGAGATTTAATAATTAATGAATTAATGATTATTACTATCAAAATAAAACTTAAATAAAATCAGAAAACTAAGTGAATTTTAAAGTTTAAATACGAATGTAAGTAATTATTAGCAATGAGAAATGATGATTTAAAGAAATCGTAAAAAAATAGAGAGTTAACTATGGAAAGCAAGGTTTTGATCGGTACATCTGGATGGGGTTATGATGAATGGATTGGTAATTTCTATCCAAAAAGCTTAAGACAAGAGGATTTTCTCTTATTTTATTCTGAAGTTTTTTATACAAATGAGATTAATACTACATTTTATAATATACCACCAAGGGGAGTTGTTCAAAATTGGGTAGATAAAACGCCAAGTAATTTTATCTTTTCAGCAAAAATACCCCAGAAAATTACACATGAGTATAAATTAGATATTGAATTGTGCTCGAATGAATTATATCATTATTTAAATTCAATGGAACCTCTAATTAATGCTAAAAAATTATTATCATTTCTGATACAATTACCACCTTCATTTAATAAAAAGGACCATTTTAGTAATTTAAAAGAATTTGTAGATAATTGGCCAACAGAGCTTAAAGACGAAAAGTATTACTTAGCCGTAGAGTTTAGACATAAATCATGGATGGATGATGAGGTGTTTAACTACTTGAAAGATAAGTCCTTGACATATTGTGCTGTTGTCGAGCCTTTATTACCTCCCAGGATGGATGTAACAAATTCAAATTTGGCATATGTAAGGTTTCATGGATTTGGAAAAAAAATATGGTTTGATTATTTTTTTAAGGAAGATGAAATAAAAAGATTTGCACAATCAATACGTAAAATAATACCAAAAGTGGAGAGAATAGGGATTTATTTTAATAATCATTTTTCTGGATATGCAGCAAAAAATTCTTTAATGTTAATGAAAGAATTAACACTGCAGCCAAAGAATTCACCGGAAAATGTAAGTCTTTTGGATCTTAAGAAAAAAACTGGCGAATATTCCAAAGGTCAAACAGATTTAGATAAGTTTTTAAAATAAATTAGATAGAACTGAGATAAGAATATTTTTATTTATTTTAGGGTTTTTGAAGGAACTTGGGAAGGAAAAAGATAAGGATCGGATTTATTGGAGCTGGTTCCATAGGTAGTTTATTTGGCGGGTATTTAGCAAATATTAAATCTGAAATCTATGATTTAGAAGTAATATTTTTCTGCCAGAGAGAACATAAGGAAGCTATTGACAAAAAAGGATTAAAAATTAAGAAGAATCAAGATGTAAAAGAAATTAATGATATTCTCGCATATGAAAACGAGAAAATTCTAGAAGAAAAATTGAAAATGGATAAATATTTTAGATTTGATTACATTTTTCTTACTACAAAGACATATGATATGGAAAAAGCTGTGCTCCAATATGAAAAACTTATTGATGTAAGTGACTGGTTTGTTATTTTACAGAATGGGATTGGAAATGAAGAGATTATTAGTAATTATATACCGAAATCAAAGATAATAAGGATTGTAACTTCAAATGGGGCATTTTTGGAATCCCCAGGTAATTTAATTCACACTGGAGATGGATTTACAAAAATTGGTTTTCCATTTCTAGAAGATATCAATAATAATCATGTTGATTTAACCAAAGCAAATGAAGATTTGAATCTTTTAAAAGAGCTTCTCCATTTAGCGGGTTTAAAGACTCAAATTGCTAAAGATATAAATAAGGAATCTTGGGAGAAAGTTTTTGTAAATATAGGAATTAATGCTTTTGGGGCTTTAACTAATTTAACTAATGGTCAATTATTAGAATCGGAAGGATTAAAGCAATTGATGGCTGAAGCCGTTGAAGAAGCAGTTGAAGTGGCAAAATTGAAGGAAATCAAGCTATCCAATAAAGATTTTATAGCTGAAACTTATGATGTAGCAAAAAAAACATCAAAAAATAAGAATTCGATGCTACAGGATATTTTAAATAGGACGGTCACTGAGATTGATTTTATTAATGGTAGGGTCTTAATTTATGCAAAAGAATTAGGCATTAAGACACCCATAAATGAATTATTAACTCATTTAATTAAAGGGTTAGAAGCTTCATTAATTTAACGTTTTTTTGCTTTTAGGGTCATGTAGTAAGCATTTTCTCCATCTCGATAATAATTTTTCTTAATATTCGAGATTTTGAAGTTGAATTGCTCATACAGCTTAATTGCATTATAATTTGAAACCCTTACCTCTAAAACATATTCATGAATCTTATACTTTTTTATTGCATTCATGCTATTTGTTAATAAACTTTTTGCTATTCCTTTCTTTCTATATCCTTGTGAGACCGCAATCGATACAAGGTGACCCGTATTGACATACCGTAAACTATCTATTGAAGGAGTCTTTTCTACCCTCCACATAATGTAACCAATAATTTTTCCGAAACTATTTTGAGCTATTAAAAAAGATTCGGGGTAATTATCAAGTATGCTCTTATAAAAGAAGTAGGGATAATCTTCTGGAAGTTCCTCTTCATTTACTTTTATAACTCCATCTAAATCATCCAAGTTACATCTCTTTATAATAATTTTTTGATTATTAGTATCGGTAAAAGTACTTATCTTTATATCTTTATTAGTAGTCATTGCTTAGCTTGCTCAAAAGATGAGTAACTCAAAAACGGCATTGTTAATATATATGTTATAATATTTGAAACTTTTAAGTTTTTATGTATACAGAGAATTCATAAATTCATTTCTTTTGGATGTTGAATGCTATCTTTTTTTGTTCTTTAATATAATCGATTATTAAATCCAGTGTTTTTTGAATATTCAATTTATTGTCAAATTTTTCCAGAATATAGTTTAATTCAGCCTTATTTAATTTCTTTAATTCTTTTGAGATTTCTATCATTTCAGGTATAACTCTTACGATATTATCAACGATTGTAATGTCAGCCCAAAGAGCAGTTCTGCTTAAAGGATTTAAATCGACGGCTATTACTTTTTTATTAAGCTTTTTTAGAGCTTCCGTACGATCACCATCTTCTAAAGGAACCATAACAATATCTGCCTTAGCGATTAATTCTACTTTTCTTCTATTACTTTCAAGTCCCTCAAGCTCAACCATTTTATCTTCATTGATTCCTTTGATATCGGTAGCTCCAGCTTTTGTTAAAACATCCGTTATTGCTTTTATTCGTCCTTCCTTATGGTAAAATAAATTGATTTCAAGAGGGATGTTTAATAATTTTGATAAAGTTACCAGTTCATTGGGGACTAAAGCAGCCACATTACCGTTTACACTAATCACTGGTTTCTTAGCTAATAATAATGCTGCCACAGCGGCTCTTATTGCATATCTTGCGGTTTTAGTTGTTTTTTCACCTAAAATATAATCAAAACATTCACCTCTACCATGAGCTATCAATCCAGCCTCAGCTACAACTAATTTTTTCATACCATCGATTATCTTATGTCGAAATTTTAGACTTTGATATCGTGGGTGTGTTTCAGGGATTCCATTGTTTTGATTTTCATTCAGAGTCATATTTTTTCACATGTATTAAATACAGTTCTTTATATAGATTGGTATAAAGAAAAAATATTAATTTTTTGTATAATTTGTAATCTTAGTAGATGGATATGAGTGCAGTAGAAAAAAAGAAATCAAATGATTTACAGATTTATAAAATGAAACAGAAATTAGATGAACTTAGGAATAAAAGGGGATTTCATACTGAATTAATTTCGTTGTATATTCCTCATGATAAAAAAATTTCTGATGTTACAAATTATTTAAAGAACGAAATTAGTGAAAGTCAAAATATCAAATCAAAATTAACCAGAAAGAATGTACTTGATAGTATTAATAGTCTCTTAGGACAATTAAAAAACATAAAGGAAGCACCTGATAATGGTTTGGTTATGTTTTCTGGTGCAATACCTCAAAATAATACTCCTGGAACGGAAAGAAATGAACTAACAATTATTGAACCTCCTGATAGAATTACCACATTTAGATATCACTGTGCGAGTGAATTTTTGTTATGGCCTTTAGAGGATATGCTTACACCTACTGAGACTTATGGTTTGTTAGTAATTGGAAGAAAAGAATCTGCTGTTGGTTATATTAAAGGCAATAAAGTCGAAGTTATAAAAGAATTTACTTCAGGTATTCATTCTAAACATTCAGCAGGTGGGCAATCACAGCGAAGATTTGAAAGATTAAATCAAGAAGCAGAAATTGCTTTCTATCGACGAATTTCTGAAACTGTAAATGAAGTATTTTTACAAATTGAAGATTTAAAGGGTATTTTTGTGGGAGGTCCAGGACCCTCAAAAGAAAAATTTGTAAAGGATGAGAGTCTAGATTATAGATTACAGGATAAAATTTTTGATGTTGTAGATATCGGGTATGGTGGTGTTGAAGGAATTCGTGCTTTAATAGAAAAAGTTAAGGATCAAATCGAAAATGTTAAATATATTCGTGAAAAAGAAGCTATGCAACGTTTTATGAAGGAGATTTCTAATGATACAGGATTAGCAACTTATGGGTTAGAAGAAATACAAAGAGCATTAAATTACGGCGCTGTTGATATGCTCCTGCTTTCTGAAAAGCTAGAAACCCATATAGTCAAATTAGGATGTTCAAATTGCGATTATACTGAAAATAGAACTATAACGGAAAATTTATTAGAAAAATTTAGTGGAGATATTCAAGAAGAAAGCTGCCCACAATGTAATTCAAATTCATTTAGAATTATTGAAATTAATTCATTAATTGAAGAACTTGGAGAAATAGCTGAATCAACTGGTACAAATGTAGAAATTTTATCAACTGAAACAGAAGAGGGTGAAATGTTGTATAGTACTTTTGGTGGAATAGCTGGTATTCTTAGGTATAAAATTGACTATTAAAATTAACAAAATTAAATTAAACTTAATTCTAAATTTTAAAATAACTAAACAGGTGTAATTTCAAAGATGCAGTTAAAGAATCTTTTATTAAATTTAAAAATGATCATGTTTGGAGGTAAAGGAGGAGTAGGAAAAACTAGTTGTGCTGCAAGTTCGGCAATTTGGGCAGCAGAACACGGAAGAAATACATTGATTATAAGTACCGATCCTGCTCATTCTTTGGGAGATAGTTTAGGTGTAGAATTATTACCAGGTGTACCTACTCATATTGAAGGAATAGAAAATCTTACTGCTTTAGAGATAAATCCTAAGGCAAATATGGCAGAATTTAGGGGAATAACTAATATAAATCCAATGGAAGAAATGGGCATGTCTGGGTTAATGGAAAATGTGCCACTTTTTGGGGATATGGAAGAATTAGCTTCGATGACACCGCCTGGAATTGATGAGGCTTTAGCTTTTGGGAAAATATTAGAATTCGTTGAAACAGACCACGATTATGATTTAATTATATTTGATACTGCTCCCACAGGCCATACCCTAAGATTTCTAAGCTTACCAGAAACTCTATCTGGATGGATAGGAAAATTAATAAAAATGAGAATAAAAATAGGTAACATGTTTGGGGCAGTAAAAAGACTATTTTCTCGTGAAGAAAAAAAAAAAGATGATTCTTTAGAAATTTTAGAAAGATTAAATGAATCTATTTTAAATGCAAGAGAGGATCTTACAAATCCCGTCAAAAATTCATTTGTAATTGTAATGATCCCTGAAGAAATGGCTATTACTGAAACTGGACGTTTGCTAAATGAATTAATTAAAAATAACATTTCTGTCTCTAATATTGTAGTGAATCAATTATACCAAGATCCAACTGAACTATGTGAGTTCTGTAAGGCAAGACGAAAAATGCAAGAAAAAAATTTGATAAAAATAAGAGAAATATTTAGTGAGAAATTGCATAAGAATCTAATTGAAGTACCGTTATTCAAAGAAGAAATAAGAGAATATGATAAACTTAAAGAAATGGGAGAATTTTTAATAGAAAAATCCTATTAATTCAACTCTTTTAAAAAACTACAAAAAGTGCAGATAGAAGTATTTGTACATGGGTATCCACATGACTGACATGTTTGATATTCTAATTTCTTATTATAGTTATATAGAATAGCTGAAAGTTCTAAAAAACCATTGAGTAAATTAAATTCTATTTCTGGGCTGGAATTTTTACATTTTTGAATGAAATTCAAAACCCTTTTTCTCAATATTGGATCTTTTTCTCTATAGGGGCAATGTGAAGGGTAATAATTGAAATTTTTAATATTTACATATAAGAATATCTCTTCTTCAGGAATTCTCATTAATGGAGTAATTTTTTTAACAAAAAACCGACTTAATTTTGAATTTTCTTTCCTATATAAATACTGATTTGCTATTAAGTGAAAACGCTTGTATAGAATATTCATAAGATAAGTTTCTGCTATATCTGTAAGGTTATGTCCCATAGCTAAGATAGTGCCTCCAAATTCTTTAGCTCCATCATTTAATAATCTCCTCCTTATTGTTGCGCAATAATTACAGGCATATTTGTAATCAGGCAGTTGGTTTTTTTTCCTGATGATCTCATCTAAGGTTAAACCAAATTTTTCTTTAAAAGTGATGATATGATGCTCAACATTTAGTTCTCTACATAATTCAATCGCATTTTTAATGCTATTTTCTCGGTAATCTTTTATACCCTCGTCTATTGTTAATGCTATGAGCTTATTTGGATGGTATAGGTTTTTTTGAATCATAGTGAGATTATATAAAAGAGTATATGAATCCTTACCTCCTGAAAGTGCTACTATAATCTTATCATCAGGCTTTAACATTCCATATTTTGAAATGGTCTTATAAATTGTTTTTTCAATGTTTTTCTCAAAACAGTTCGGGCAGAGGTTTTCACCTGAATATCTTCTCTCAATTACAATTGAGTTTTCGCAATAAGAACATTTACCTTTCTTCAAGAAAATATTGTAATTAATCATTAATACCAATTAAAAGATAAATTTATTTTATTACATCCAAAAGATTAATCCACCAAATTTAATAAATGATAAAATGAAATTTCCGAGGATAATAAATATGGTAATAAATCTTAGTGTATTTAGAATTAAATTCTTTATCTTCTTCTTCTCATCATAGTAATGTTCATAAGAAATTTCAACTACCGAATTTTCCGTTAACTCTGTTTTTTCAGGGAGGTTCAATAAAACAGTATCCTTAAATCCATCCCCAATTTTATCAATAATTTGATAATTATCTTCTGAAAGTCTAATTGTACTTGGTTCAATAGATCTTAATGGATCCTTCATAATAATTTCAATAGAGTTAATTTTTTCAACTCGATATTCTGATAACTCATAATTTTTATCTTCCTTTTTAAAATAAAATTTATCTTTCTTTTTCTTCAATGATTTGTAATTTTCTCCTATACCCCAATTAATTAATTCTTTAACCATCCTATCCCCATCAAATATAGGTAAAGGGAGCATATTGAATAAAGTAATACTAAAGGCAATTAAAAAAAGCCATGATAGTTCTCTTAATAGAAATTCTGGCCAAAAACTTGTGAAGAATTTGGCTATACCATTCTTATACATAAAATATGAATTACTATATATTCCAATTATGACTCCATCGATCCTAAGATCTAAAGTATAATTAGCTGAATCGGTACTAAAATTAATGTTATTTAGAATCATACCATTTTGAAAAGAGGAAGTATAAACTCTCTCTAATGTGTCTCCATTTGAAACATTTATAGGAATTCCATTAATTTTTATCACAGTTAATCCTTCTGAAATATTACCAAAATTGTTTCCACCTTCACTTAAAGAAAGAACTTTATTTATTTTTAAACCAAGTCCATCAGAGGTATATTCATATCTAAGGCCTATATAATAACGTGGTCCTAAAGTAATATTTTTTTCTAAAAAAGCATCTAAAGAGGGATCATAAATCTTTAGTGTTAAACTATCATTAATTGCACACTCTAATGTCGATTTGTTGTTTAAAATACTACTTAAGGAAACTCCTTTTAATTCATCAAGAGATACGTAATTCTCATCAGTAGTACCACTCTTTTTAATAGCAATTATGGCATCTCCCCTGGTGATGTTCCCATAATTAAATCCGCCTTCATCCTCTTTTAATACAGTATTAACTTGTGTTACTTGACGATACCATGGTGCTATCATCAAAGGGAAACATAATAGCAAAATAAAAGCAACAACTGCCGTAATTCCGTTAACATAAGTTCCTGCTGCCGCAATTCTTAACCGGGTATACCTGTTAACCTTATTTGAATTTACAATTCTCTCATCAACTTCAACAAAAGCACCAAAAGCAATTATGTAGAAAATACCCGCTCCAAGGACTCCTGTAGATTTAATATCTAGTCCGTCTGCACTCGCTGCGATTCCATGAGCAAATTCATGAGTAGTTACAATGAATAATAAAGGAAGAATTAAGTAAAAAAATAAGGGTAAATCTATTGTTACGCCAGGAATAAGAGGTAATACTGCTTGTTCTATTCTGGGATTTACAAGTAGGTTAATAAAATTTGTAAAAAAGAAATAAAATGCAAAAATGACAAATCCAAATGAGATGAAGATACCTATTGTCCAAAAAATTTTCCAAAATTTTGGTACTTTTCTAGAAATCTTTCTTAAGAAATTATTTAATTTTTTAGTTTTGAACATTGCTAACAATGGGAAGAATAAATACGCAGCTTCTTTTTTATTTCTTAATAAATAAACTAATGCTAAGACAATTAGCCAAAAGAATAGAGATAAGAGAAACCAAGGATTGAGCAAAAATTCAATAAATGGTGAATTTAAAAGTGGCATATTTCTCTGATTAGCTTAATAAATCTTTTATTATGTAATTAAAATAGTAAGTTAAACTTTTTCCATAAAAAATATAATCTTACGCAATTTTATCCTCAGAATTCAAAATTAAACTTTAGTACTTGTAAAAAGTAAAACATTTAATTATGGGGGTTTATATTGCAATATATAAAACTAGTATATATCGGTATAAAATAATCTCATAGATTTATTCAAAGCGGGGTGGGCTAGTCACCTAAAAATTCTGGATGGTGGGCTAACCTGGTTTATGCCGCAGGGCTCATAAATGGTACTTCCACTCCATTGAGAAACCCTGAGATCGTTCGTTCAAATCGAACCCCCGCTATTAAACTCTTATTTTTAGGTTTTTTCCAATAAAATTTCTTGAGTCCTAAAAATAATGATCCTCATTTGATTTAATAAATAATTGAGCAATAAAAAAAGAAAGGATGACGTATTATTCCTTTAATAAAAATTCCTAAATTAAATGGAAATAATTTTAAATGTATCTAAAGGTGTAATTGAATCATAATGACTGAAAGTACTGGTTATAAGAGAAATCCAGCAATACATTGCTGGATAAGACATATTGAAGAAGGAAAATATGACGAAAATGAGAATTGTTTTCTAACTATCTTTGGAAAAGTTAAAAGAATCAGACTAATTGCTACTATAGTAGAAAAGAAAGAAAAAGTAATAGAACCTGATGAATTTGAAACTGGATTAGAAGAGGAGTTAACAGCAAATGTGAGAGTATTTTTTAATTTGGATGATAGCACAGGTTTGATTAGAGCGGTTAAGGATAGAGTTAATCCAGATAATTATAATATATATGATGTTGGTGATATTGTTGATGTCGTTGGTCGGGTTAGCAAAAAGGGTGGATATATATCATTATGGATTGAAATTATTAAGAAAGTAGAGGAACCCAATCTTATTTTGCTAAGAAATGCTGAAATAATAAATCGTATTAAAGCAGGAGATATTCAGGAAATTCCAGTCCTTTCTGATGTTAATAATCTATTTGAAGAGGAATTTGATTATACTGAAGGAGATAATCTGAAGGAGCAAGTATACTCAGTAATTAAATTACATTCTGATAAGGGTAAAGGAATAAATTTTGAAGGGTTAAGGAGAGAAATAAAAATACCTGATATTGAATTAAGATCTTATATTAATGATTTAATTTTAGAATCGCGTATTTATGAATCAGATATAGATATTTTTGAATCTTACTAAATCACCTTAAAATTGATAACTTTATTATAAATAAAGGAAAAATATTTTTCTTATTATTGATTTAATAATTATATAATAATTAACTAGATGATTAAATAATGGATTTAAATGATTATGAGGATTTATTAGAGGAAGCTTATGAAAAAATACCAGAAAATGTAAAAAAATCCTCAAGATTCGAAATTCCTAAAGTAGAACTTAGAATAGAAAGTAGAAATACATTTATTACAAATTTCAATAAAATAATCAGTACTCTTAATAGAGATAGAAGACATTTTTTAGGCATTTTTCTAAAGAGCGCAGGAACAATGGGGGAGATAAGAGGACAACAATTATTTCTAAAAGGTCAATATAAAGAGCAAGTACTGAACAAGTTAATTGAAAATTATACAAAAACATATGTATTATGTAGTATTTGTAAAAAACCAGACACCCAAATTCAACGGGAGGGTAAAAAACTTTATTTAAAATGTACTGCTTGCGGAGCCAGAGTAGAAGTTAAAGAGAAATAAAGCATTTAAAAAAAATCATGAGAGTTTATCTAAAAATTCACATTCGAGATGATTGTGAAACTGTAGCATGTTGTGATGAGGAGCTTCTTAATCAGGTCTTCACTGAGGGTAATTTGAAAATTGAGATATCGACCCGATTCTATGGTGGAGATTTAATCAAGATAGAAGATGCTATAGATGTTTTGAAGAACGCTTCTTTTTTCAATATAGTAGGAGAAAAAATAATCGAGAAAGCAATTGAGTGTAAACTGCTACCAAGAGAAGGAATTAGATCCATAAATGGGGTACCAATGGCTATAAAGATGATGTTTTAATGCCAAATCGATTTTGTGCAATATGTGGAAAAAGTTTAAATGAAGATTCTCCTCATTTCGGAATGTGCCTTCAATGCTATTTAGAGGAAAATCCGTTATTTGAGTTACCTAAGACTTTTTCTGTGAATGTTTGTATTGATTGTGGTAGTTATGCTAAAAGAGATTTATGGATTGAACCTACTAATGATAATTTGTTTTCTAACCTTTATGAGATTATTAAAAAGTTTTTATTGAAATCACTACTCAAAAATAAGCAAATTGAGATTTTATTTTCAACGAATGAAGATTCAATTGTATATTCATCAACAGGTTTAATAAGATCCGTTGAAATACTTGTCATGGGAAAATTGAAGGGATCATCAAATATTTATCATCAGCAAGAAATAAAATTAAATTTAAATAACATGTTATGCAGGAATTGTTCTAATTTACGAGGTGGCACTTATTTTATATCAATTATCCAACTTCGAGTAAAAAATGAGAGCCAATTAGAGTTGATTGAGACAATTTTAAATGAAATAGATAAATTTGTTAGTAATATTTTTGATAAAGACACCCGTCAATACATTTCTAAGATCGAAGATCAAAAATATGGGGTAGATTTATATCTCAGTACAAACGAATTAATGAATTATATTATAAAATTTCTAAAAGGAAAGTATCATTTTTTGTTAAAAAGATCAAAGAAATTGGTAGGAAGAGACAATCAGAAGGGTAAAAACCTCTATAGATTAAAAACATTGATAAAATTTTTACCTGTAGATACTAATGATATAATTCTAATAGACAATCAAGAATTTATAGTAGAAAATATTACAAAAAGTAAAATCATACTAAAAAGTAAAAATAATTCTAAATTTACAAAAGACTATTCTTACTTTTTTAATGAGAATATTATAAAAAAAAAATAAAGAGGAGTACTTATTGGAAGATCACGATGACGAAATTGATGAGGATGAAGAAGGATTCTTAGAAGATAAATCAGAAAAGAAATTCAATTCCGGAATTGATGAGTTAGAAAAAACAAAAATTGATTATAAAAGAATTAAAAAAATAGACCAATCAAAGAAGAGAGCTGCTATTGAATCTGTTTTTGATGAACGTACTGTCTTTCATCTAAATAAAATATTAGTAAATGGACCATTAAAAAGAATAGAGGGCATTATTTCTGCTGGAAAAGAAGCTAATGTTTATTTAGCATATGATTTAGAGGAAAAAGAAGTTGCTGTTAAAATTTATAAAATTGATAGCAATACTTCAAGATGGATGAAAAAATATATCATTGGAGATCCAAGATTTAAAAAAATTCCGCACAATGTTTCAAAAATTATATTCCTATGGGCAAGTAAAGAATTTAAAAATCTTAAAAGAGCATATAAAGTAGATTTGCGTGTTCCTAAACCAATATTTATTAAAAATAATATTTTAATTATGGAATATATTGGTTTTGAATCTATACCTGCGCCTGTTTTGAAAGATATTAAGAATCCCAAAGAACCTGTAAGCCTATTTAATGAAATCTTAAAATTTATAAAATTATTATATCAAAAGGCAAAATTAGTACATGGAGATCTAAGTGAGTTCAACATTTTATATCATAATCAGAGTCCTGTTGTAATTGACATCTCTCAAGCTGTATCAATCCAACATCCTAAAGCAGAGGTTTTTTTGGTAAGAGATATCAAAAATATTTTTCAATATTTTAATAAATTAGGTGTTGAAACACCAGATCCTAAAGATTTTTATTATGATGTAATCAATATGGAGGTTTAAAAATTTTTAATCTTTCTAAAAGATATAACAGTTTAAAGTGAAAATATTGAAAATAGGTAAAAATCGAATAGCGGTCTTGATAGGAACAGATGGTCATGTTAAGAAAGATATTGAAAAAAAGCTTGGAGTAAAGATCAATTTAGATAGTAAAACAGGAGATTGTGAAATCTTACCTAAATTAGATGAACCAAACTATAAACCACTAAATGTTTATACCGCTCAAAAGATAGTAAATGCCATTAATAGAGGTTTTAATCCTATTAAAGCTATGAAATTGATCGAAGATGATTATGATCTCGAAGTTTTTAATCTATTTTTAATATTAGGAAAATCAGAGAAACGTATAAAAAGGGTAAAAGGACGAATTATTGGGAGGAATGGAGAAATCCGAAAAGCTCTTGAAAGGTTTACTGAATGTTATGTCTCTGTGTATGGGAAAACCGTTTCTGTAATCGCTGCTTATGAAAATCTACAAATTGCTAGAAAAGCAATAAATATGATAATAAAAGGGATACCTCATCATACAGTTTTAAAATTTATAGAAAATAAATATAACGACAAAAAGAAAGAAGAATTTAGACAAATGTATAAACCAGAATTCTAATTTTTATTCTGAAAATGTTTTATTATAGATTTGTAAAACCTGATTTCCTAAATCTTTTCCGTAAATAACATCTTTTAATTCCTTTATTAGATCATGATGATTTTTTATCTTTTCAACAGAATATATCTCATGATATTCTTCCTTTTGATAATTTCGAAGATAAATGTCGAAGCTTCTAATAGAAAATTGATTACTTTCATATGATTTAAAAATTATAATACAACGAGGATAGACATTCTTTTCTTTTAAAGAAATGGACCAGCCATCGTAATAAAATTCTTGATTAATATTAAATAGATCTTTCCACGTTTTGATTTTTTTTATAATTCCATCAATTTCTTTTTGTGTTTCTGAAGAGAATTTGTTTATCATACACTTAAATTTAAAAAGAAATATAAAAAGGACTAGTCAAACGTAATTTCACCAATATTGAAAATATCGTCAGACAAACTTAGCCTTGAAGATTTTGTTTTAGTAGGGAAGATTGAACTATTCATTGAATACCCACTGCCAAAAATTTGAGGAGATTTAATCCCTGTTATCAACAACATAACCCTAATAAACCCATCAAATTCATCTGAAACTCGAGCACCCCAAATAACCATAGAATCATTCACATCCATTTTTTCAGAAATCTTTTTAGCTACTGAATTTGCCTCTGAAAGGGTCATATCATTGCCTCCACATATATGAATCAAAGCTCCTTTCGCTCCTTCAATACTTACATCTAACAAGGGAGTATTTAGAGCATCATCAATAGCATCATCAACTCGACTTTCTTTCTTGTTTGATTCACCAACACCAACAATGGCAACTCCACCTGTACTTAAAATAGTTCTGACATCAGCGAAATCTAGATTGATTAAGGAAGGTAAAGAGATTGTTTCTGTGATTCCTTTTACCATTGTAGCTAAAACTTCATCAGCTACACTAAATGCTTCGATTATTGGTAAATTTGGAGCTATTTCTAATAATCTATTATTATCTATTACTACCAATGTATCAACATAGCGTTTTAATAAGTTTAAACCTATTTTAGCTTTGTCAATACGACCTATTTCGGTTTCAAATGGAAGGGTTACTACCCCTACAACTATTGCCCCTTCAAGTTTGGCAATTTCAGCCACAATTGGTGCACTTCCGGTTCCTGTACCTCCGCCCTCACCACATGTAATAAAAACTAAATTAGATTCTCTTAATACTTTGGTCAAATCTTCCCGAGATTCTTCGGCAGCAGCTCTTCCTACCTCGGGATTTCCTCCCGCCCCTAATCCTTTTGTTAGATTCTTTCCAATTAAAATTTTCAGGTGAGATTCGACATTATCTAAATGCTGACAATCTGTATTAACAGCTACGCATGTTGCACCCCTTATTCCAATTTTCATTAACCTATCAACAGTATTATTTCCAGCACCACCACACCCAATAATTTTTATATTAGCATAACCAAAACTTTCTGCCTGTGGTCTAATTATTTCCCTTTTACGCGCTTTATTAATAAATGATTCCATAATTTATCAATTAATCAATTCTTGCTACAAAAAAGAATATAATAAAAAAATTAGAATTAATGTATTATTGGGGTATTACATTTTTTGATACTAATCCAAGCTTAATTTAATGAAAAATCTTTGTTTAAATCAGGATCAAATATTTTTGTAATTTTATCCCCATTGATAAGGACTATTATTGGTAAGGGATAAGGGAAACGATTTGAAAAAGTTAAACAATAAGCACCTGTGTTTGTCACTATAACATTATCATCTTCTCTTAAATCTTGAGTAAAGAAGTAATTTTTTGCTAGAACATCTTGATCAGTAGGGACAATACCAGCTATCGAGGTTTTATATTTGTGAGGTTTATCAATCTGAGTAGCATTATAAAATCTTAAAGAGCATCTCGCAAATTTAGGACAAATGTGGTTTCCTATGTCTATAAAAATCCAACGATCTTCACTCACATTGACAATTTTTGATATATATAAGCCAGAATCACCTACAAAATATCTTCCAGGCTCAAAACTTATCATAGGACATTGTAAGTTAGATTTTTTAAAATAACTCTTTGTCATTTCTGCAATTTTTTTTAGTTCATTTTGAGCTATAACAGTTGCTTCTGGAAAACCTCCACCTAGATTCACACTCTCAAATAGAATATCATATTTTGATAATAATTCTAAGTTTAAAACTAGAGATTTGATGTTTTTTTCATATTGTTTAATGTTATTCATTTGGGTCCCAAAATGAGATAATATAGATGTTAATTTGATATTTTTAAATGCTAATATCGATTTTTTCAATAATTTGATTTTATCATCATCAAATTTAATACCCAATTTACTCATATATTTCGGGGAGTTTACTCTAATGCAGATATTTTGGACATGATTATGTTTTTGGGCTATATCATTTACTTTCTTTAAATCTTTTATACTATATATTATAATTTCTCTTACTTTGCTCTTAATACTTAATTCTATAAGAGTTTCTGGTAAATAAGGGGCACCCACTAAAATTTTATCGGGGGAAAAACCAAGTTTCAGTGCTAATTTAAGTTCAGGTACACTTACTGTTTTTGCCCCAATACCCTCAGAACAAATAATCTTACAGATTTCTGGTAAGTAATTAGCTTTGAATGAATAGAAACTCTGAAAATTTTCAAATTTTTCATTGAAAATACTAACAAATGACTTAATATTATCTCTTAACCTGTTTTCTAATAAAATCAGTAAAGGTGTTTTATATTGCTCGATTATCTCATCTAAGAGTATTGAATCAATTAGTACTTTTCCATTTTTCCTTTTTAAATATGGATTTCCTGAAATATTTTTCATTTATTTCATCAACTTTATGATCATAATAAGTTTTGATATGTATTATGCGTTTTTTTAGCAATTATGTCCCATGTATAACTTTGGGAAACTCTATGTTGACCAGATAATCCAAGCTTCTTTTTCAACCTTTTATTTTTTATCAGTTTGATAACTTTTTGGGCAATATCTAGAGGATTATCAAATTCAACTAAAAGCCCATCAATGTTTTCTCTTATTACTTCCGGAGTTGCACCTATTCTTGCTCCAATAACTGGTATTCCAGCAGCCCAAGCCTCTAAAAAGGCAATTCCAAAAGCATCAGTTCTACTAGGCATTAAATATAAATCAGCTTCTTTAAAGGCTGCTATTTTTTTTTTATCATAATAACCTGTTAAATTATCTGGAGTAAAATTGATTATTCTAGCACGTTTAAATTTTAGAATTTTAGATAATTCACGATTGTAAGCTTTACTTGAAGGTCCAATAAATACAAAATATACATTTTTGATTTTTTCAAGAATTAGAGGAATGGATTTTAAAATGCTAATAGCTCCTTTTTCGTAATTTTTGTTACCACAATAAAGTATTAATCTAAATTTTTTTTCCTTTTCATGGAAAAAGTGTTCTTTAAATTTATAATGATTTGTTTGCATTTTACGGTTACTTCTGAATATTTTATCATCTACACCCATAGGAATAACGTCTATCTTTTCGTTTTGAATTTTAAATTTATCAACTAAGATCTTTTTTTCAATATATGTACAAGCAATAATCCGATCAAACTTGCTTAATATTTTATTTAAAACTGAATCTGAATATCGTGGATTTGAAAAATGAAAAAAGGGCGTACAAATCGTGGGGACTTCTAAAATTTTTCCAAAGAGTAAACAAATAACTAAATTAAAATATGGGAAAAATGTTGTATGAATCAAATCATAATTCTCTTCATTACTAGTAATGAAGAACTTTATTAAATCTTCTAAATATGGTCCATTTTTAATAAATTTTGTTACACATTCTCTACTGAGATTTAACGAATTAAAAGACTCAATATTTTTTAGCCTTTGATAAATCTCATTTTCTGAAAGGTTATAATTTATTGGAAATCTTTTTATTTTCAGGGAATTTACCTTATGGAATAATTTATTATCGGGTTTTAATACCTTCCCTTTGGGATCTCGTAAAGCTTTAAAATCTATAGCATTTGAAGTATAAATATCTATTTTATAATTGTATTTCGAAGTTAATATCTCTGCCATTCTTTGGAAATAGAATTCGGCGCCAGAAATGGCTGGGAAATATCGAGTTGGAAGATATAATATATTATTCAATATTTTGATGATCGTTTTTTATTTATTGATACTATTACTATATTAGAGAAAATGTCAAAAGATTTATTATTGAAGGTTTTTGAACAAGCGAAACAAAAGCAATTAATTGACGAAGATTTTATCTCATTCATAGAAAACATATTTCCCGATAAATCTAACGACGTATTAGAGGTATTAAAAAGAGGAATTACAAAATATATCTACACGCCGTCAAATAGGATCGTTTGGACTGCTATGGGTGAAAATCAAGAACATTTGATCTATCCAAGATTATTCTGTTCTTGTCAAGATTTCTATAAAAACGTTGTTGTACATAAAAAAAGGAAATTCTGTAAGCATATATTAGCCCAGGTGATAAGTGAAGGTTTTAATAAATTCTATGAAAAAGAATTGGAAGAGAGCAAATTCAAAGAGTTAATTAAAGATTTAAAGTTAAAAATTTAGATTCATCCCAATATTCACAGAAACAAAATTAGTTTACTCTAATCTCTGTACGATTCCATCTTTTTAGATAATCATTGAAGTTCTCCAAATTTATTTCGTGAGGGATTTTAATTTTGTTAGTAACCTCTAATTTTCTAATTTTAAACATAAGCTTTTTGTTTTTTCGGTAAAAATTTTCTGCTTTTGGATATTCTTCTTTAAAAATTTCTCTTAATTTTTCCAAATCGGTTTTCTCTAACTCATCGTAATTCATAATAACAAAATTACATAAAGGATCAATAGATATTGCAAAATTAAATGCATCAAGTCGTTTTAAAGCTAATGGATATGCTTGACAAGCTAAAGGTTTAACATCCTGGATTGTGCAACCTGTTGTTTTACTATAAAAAGGGCAACCTTTTGATTCATTATCTAACCTTATTCGATAAGTTAGGACCATTATTTTTTCGTTTTTTATATCTGGAAAGACTAAATCTTCGATTATCCTGAAATCAACATTTCTTTTTTTGGCTATTTCAATTAATCTATCTGCTTCGTCTGGATATATAGGAATCCTTTTAACATATTCTCCAGGAATCTCATGGCAACATGTTCCGCACAATTGACACTTATATTCTAAATTTGTCATTTATATTCTTCTTTCTTTAAACAAAAACTGAGTTTTATATTAAGATATTTAAGCTGTACCTAAAAATTAATTTTTGGATAATATTGAAATATTGTGATCGAGCGCTTTAAAAGCGTATTATCATGATGATTTTAAAATTCTACGAGGATAATATATCCATTTTAAACTGATAAAAATACCCTATTATTAGATATATTTTTGTGAAAAGAAGGTTTAATCTATGGAAGGTATAAGAATTATTCAACATGTCGACCTTTCTAAGAAACAATTCATAAAGCCATTATGTATCTTAGGAATGCCAGGAATTGCCGATGTAGGTAAATTTGCTTTAGATTCATTAATAGGGCAACTTAATGCTCAAAATTTAATGGATATTATTTTTGATGATTATCCTGCAGGAGCGATAGTTGATGATAGTATCTTATCTGCTCCTAAAGCAGAAATTTTATTTTGGAAAGACCCAAATGAATTAAGAGATATTATTTTAATAACTGCTGATGCTCAAAGTTTAACACCTAAGGGAATTTATCGTATCTCCAATTTCCTTACAGAAATAATTAATCAGTACGGGATAAAACTTATAGTTGCGCTTGGTGCTTATCCTGTGAGCAGTCGAAAACTTAATTCAAAAACTCCACAAATATTTGTTAGCTCTACAAATCGAGAAATTTTAGAAAATTATTTAGTTGTAACTAATTGCCAAAAAATTCAGAAAGGTGTGATAATTGGTGCAAATGGATTAATTCCAACGCTAGCAAAAGCACGATTTAATATTGATGGTTTAGTTTTTCTCGCTGAAACAGATAATATGGCTATGGTTAATGAGGATATTACTGATTTAAGAGCATCAATCACACTTTTAGAAATGCTTAAAAAATCGTTTACATTGCCAATTAAAAAGAAATATTCGCTAGAAAATATTGAAGATATAACTAAAAACCTTCAAATTAAGAAAGATCAATTAGAAAAAGATCTTGATACTCTCCAGGTTGTGGATACAGAGGATAAAAGAAAATCGCTTTATATTTAGTACCTAATAATTTATAATCAACTTCTTTTTCATTAAATTTTTCAATTTTACTGTTCTTAAGCAAAAAATATTTTAATCATAAAATATTTGAATATAATATGAAATATGTGTGTGCTAGAAAGAGTTGCGGGAAAGAAGTAAGTAAAAAAGAATTGAGCGCACTTCCAGGTATTAAATGTTCTCACTGTGGATTTCGGATTTTATATAAGAAAAGACCAGATGTAATAAAACGAATTAAAGTTCGTTAAAATTAAACATTTTCTAAAATTATTGGTCCTTTATTAAACGTTTAAATTGAATTTCAAATGATTTACTAATTCTTTGTATCTATTTCGGATGGTTGCTTCAGTAACTCCTGCTGTGATTGAAATCTCTTTTTGAGTTCGCCTTTCTCCTTCTTGTATCGCAGCAACATATAATGCTGCACCTGCTAAACCGGTTGGAGCCTTTCCTGCTGTAATTCGATGCATTTTAGCAAGCTCTAGAATCGATGCAGCTCTGTTTTGAGTTCTACCAGATAATTTTAAATCAGCACAAAATCGAGGGATGAAATTTATCGGAGAAGAAACATGTATGTTTAATTTAAGCTCATTTAGTATAAGTCTATAACATCGTGCGATCTTTTTTTTGTCAACTGAAGCAAATTCTATAAAATCATCGAGAGTTTTTGGTATATTATTTAGTCTACAGGATAGGTAAATGGATGCAATCAACATTGCTTCAATCGATCTCCCTCTGATTAAATTTTTATTCGCCATTTTTCTGTAGATGTGAGCTGCAGATTCCTTAATGTCTTTAGAAAGATTAAGTTGTGAAGCAAATCGATCTAATTCATTCATAGCATATGCTAGGTTTCTATCAATAGATTTATTAGTTCGGGTTCTGACATGCCATTTCCTTAAACGATAGACCTCAGCTTTCATTTTTGGACTGATTGTTTTCCCGAAAGCATCCTTATTCTTCCAACCTATCATAGTACTTAATCCTTTATCATGGAGAGTTAAAGTTGTAGGTGCTCCAACTCTAACTTTCCTATTTGCCTCTTCAGAAGTGAATGCTCGCCATTCAGGGCCAGAATCTATGACTCTTTGGCTTAAAACTAAACCACAATCATTGCAAACAACCTCACCGCGTGTATCGTCAGAGATTAAATTTTTGTTACCACATTCTGGGCATAAATTTAAATTTTTTTGAGGTATTGAAAGATCCACCAAATTCAACCCTTTAAAAATTCTATTCTTTAATTCTCATAATTAATCTTGCAAATATAAATATTTGCGTTTTGAGGATTTATCCATTAATAATGATCTTAATTTTTAATTTTTGGTTTTCACTATAGATCGAAACATTTTAATAAGTTTGTTCTTTCTCTTAATATAATGCGACATTATTATAAATCACACGGAAAACATTGTTATCTTCGATCTTTTCAAACAAAATGCTCAAAATGTGGTGCAGATGTATTATATTGGGAATGCCGGCATGGAAGTAAGATTTTTTTTAATTATCCCCCATATGGAAAATTGGTTAAACATTTTTGTCGGTATACTAAAGGTCAACCCGTAGTAAAAAAGGATTTTCCTGTCATTGTTACAACGCCTAAAGGACTTCTAGAAAAGGAGTCACCAAGTTGTCCTGCTTGTGGAAAATTATTCAAAAATCCCAAAAATCTTAATGATCACCTCAAAAATATGAGAAATCGAGATGATTTGCACCATAATTTCGATAAAAATAAACTAAATTTTGAATTAGGATATCAAGAAAAAAACCAAGAAAATTCTGATAAATATAAATTGTATAATAAACCAAAATTTGGCAAAATAAATATTAAAAAAAAGAAATAAAATGCTATATTAATGTTATAGATAAATTTTTAAAAAATCAGTTTATAATTATTTTATAATAAAATGTAATTTCGCTAATTTTTACAAGTCTATAACAAAACCATAAAAAAGGAGAAAAAGATGCCAGTAGATCCTGCAACCGCAGTATATAATTTAATGCAATCAGATCCTAACATTATAGCAGCAACAGTAATTAAAGGGAAACAAATTATATATAGCACAGACAACTGGGATATTAGTGGAGATGTTGATAGAGTAGTATCAAGTTGGATGGGTCAAAATGCTCAATTTATTATGGTTTCAGGAGTAAAATATTCGATATTGCAGATGGAGACTGAACGTATGGTCGCGATATCTTTAAAAGGCGAAGGAAGTATTTGCGCTGCAAAGGATGATGAACATAAACTTATTTGCTATCTTCAGCCAGATGGGGATGCTCGTGGGGCAATAATGGATGTACAAAGGGCTGTTGGATCTATGAGATCACAAGGACCATATATGGATTCAAGTGCTCAATTAGGTCAAAAAGCATCCCAAATGGGAGGAACTTCGACTACTGTTGGAACAGCTGCCGTTGGTGGAGCCCCTAGTATAGATCCACAACTACAAGGCGAGATTAAAACCTTCTTAGATTGGATAAAGGATAGTGAGGGCTTAGCTGGATATGTAAGTTATTATCTTCAACAAAATAATGCTCAAATCATTTCTGATTTATCAAAAATATATAATGAATTACGACAAATTTTTGGCGTTTAAATTTTACTTTAATATAAACCTTGAACAAATTATTAAAAAATAATAGATTTTTTGTCAAAACTTTTTTATTATTTCAGATATGATATAATTAGTTAAATCTGAAATATATTCTAGTAGTGACAATTTTGGAAACGGATAAAAATTTAGATAAGAAGGGAAAAAGACATAAACGAAATGATTCTAAAAAGCAGGGAGGAGTAAAATTGAAAGAGGTTGATGCAAAAAACACTGATTCAAAACCAAAAAAAATTGTTGAGCAACCAGATTATTCAACAAAGGAACACAAAGATCTTCATATCCCCTCTGTTCCTGAACCCCCAAAGAAGAAAGATAAAATATCGATAGATTCTCCAGATCTAGCTCCAGATGTTCTAAAAAGGTATAAGAAAATTGAATCTCCTGATGTGAAAGTAGTTTTAGTTAATTGTGAGAGATGTGAAGCAGTTATTCTTATTCCCGTTCCAAAAAAAATAGTTAATGAATCAGAATTACCCGTTGTCCCTGTAAGTTATGTTCATAAAAATCTTGAAAAAAAAGATCTTCATTGTATAACAATTCATTTAGATCATGATTTTGATATTAGAAGACAAAGAATTTCTGATGTAGTAATTTCCTCAGATTAATTTTTTTTGCTTCAGATATTGAACACATCATTTAAAACGGAATTAGAAGAATATTTGATAAATTAATGAAATTATTGGCAGAACGAAATATAGAAATTAATGACAATATAATTTATTTAAATCTTTTCAAATTATTTAAGAGTTTTTTGTTACTTATCTCTGATCAGCGGGATTTAGGAATAGGAAATGTTACTTTAGGGAGCCCTCCTGTAGTTGAGGGGATTAGATCACCTACAGCATCATATAATTTATTTGGTATGAATAGTAAATTATTAAGTACGATAATTGCTGAAAAAGCTTCCAAAGTATTAGAGGCTCCTGTCTTACTCCTTTTATTTCTGAGAAATAGAGAGAAGGAGGAAGATATTATTAAACCCTTAGTTAATTTTATAAACGAAGTTTTAGATGAGGTAAGGAAAAAAGAATAATTATATTTGTTGATTGCTTTTTAACAAAAAAAGGTAAGGTTTATATCTTTCATGTCATTATTATTTCAAAATGCAGAGATAACCAAGCCCGGTCAAAGCTTGTTATGATACAAGCGATTTGCGGTGATGGACTCAAGATCCATTGGCATAGGCCTACGGGGGTTCAAATAAGGCAGGTATATTGTGGCTTTTCGCAACCTTTGGAAATCCCTCTCTCTGCATTTAAAATTATAAAGCCAGATCAGATTATTGGGAATTGTTTAAACGTTAGGATCAGATTATTATAAGAAAAATTAAAGAGATTAATTTGGAGCCTAATCTTCCCTAACTACCGATTAAAGGTAGTATGAACATAAATAACATCATAGCAACCATCATTACTATTAAAAACACACATTGAAATCGTCCCTTTTTCTTTTGTTTTCTTTCACGTTCTACCATATTATCTCTACAATTCTGACTACAGAATTTTTTATCTGTTGACATAGCCTTACCACAAATAGGACAATGGCTATGAGGTCCCCATTTCTTTTTTATTTGATCCTTCCATGAAGATTGAGACATTTTATTTTCCAATTATTTATGCTAATCCATAAATAATTTTTATAAAAATTTATTAGTTAAAATATTTTATGATTTCTCTATTTCTTTGAGATTACTGTACCATTTATGTCTTTTTCTCCGTCCCAAAACTTACTAAAGTTGTTTAAATCTTTCCCTGACATGACTATAACTCTGATATCACTACGTTTTAGAATTTGTAAAGAAACTGTGTCAAAAATTCGATACTCCCCTGCAGCAGCTTGTTTATCATTAGTCATTTCTAATAATAGTTCCCTCAATTGATCATAGTGGAGATTTTTAAGCAATTTTGCATCTGTAAATTTTTTAGGATCTTTATCGTATATGCCTTCTACATCAGTAAGAACTATTACATTCTCTGCCCCAATAAATTCAGCAACTTCTAATGCTACAGAAGTGGTTGATTGACCTGGTTGTAATCCTCCCATTACTATTATTTTCTCAAAAAGTAAAGCTTTAGAAAGCTCTTCAATTGAACTTGGCACTAAAGGATATGCAAAATCTTGAAAGGAAGCGATTAATAATTTAGAATTAATCCGGGAAATTTCTATTCCAAAAGTATCACATAAAGCTTCTGATCCATTAAACGATCGAACTGCATCTATGTATTCTCTTGCAAGTAATCCTCCTCCGCAAATAACAACAAGTTTTCCTGTGAATTTTTTATTTTTTAAAATTCTGCAAAATTTAGCTATTTCATTTGAATTAATTTTTTTATTCTCAGTAAATAGTAAAGATCCACCAATCTTTATAACAACATTTCCTTTCATAAGATTTTCATTCAATATTTTTATGTAATAATATATAGATGATTTAATAAATTAATTTACTTAGATATATGGTTCCCAATAAAAGAGAAGTAATTTATGAAGTACCTCATAGAATCTCTGGTTTTTTTGAAATTGTTGATGAGATTGATGGTACAAGCATAAAAAATCCAGAAAGAATTGGTTCAAGAGGTGCTGGTTTTAATTTAAGTGCAGTGGGAAGAACCACTGTTTTAATTAAAGATTTAGAAAAACATGAAAATAATGTAATAAGAGTATTTATTAATAATGAAAAAGTTGATGATAAGGCCGAAACCACATACCATATCTATGAAAACGTTAAAAAATTATTAACATGTCCAAAAAAAATCAGTATTTTTCATAATTTTGATTTACCCGTTGGATGTGGATATGGAGCAAGTGGTTCTGGAGCATTGGGTACCATTTATGGTTTGAATAAAGCTTTAAATTTAAATTTATCAATTACTGAAAAAGGAAGAATTGCTCACATTGCAGAGGTTGTAAAGCGTACGGGATTAGGTACAGTTTGTGGGCAATTGCGTGGTGGATTATGTATCCTTAAAGAACCAGGTTATCCATGCGTGTCTGAAAGTATTAAATTTCCTCCAAATTTAAAAATTGTATGTGGTTCTTTTGGGATGATACATACCAAATCCATTTTAACAGATCCAATATTAAATTTAAAAATTAAAAGAGCCGGTAGAAGAGCTCAAGCAAAATTATTGAAAGAAAGAAATATAAAATCATTTATTAAAGCTTCAATTGAGTTTGTAGATGAAACTGAAATGCTCAAGATTCTTGAGTTAAATAAAATCGAAGACTTAATAAAAGAGCTAAATAATTTGAAGATTTTAGGCGCAAGCATGAACCAATTAGGAAGATCTGTTTACGCGATTTGCAAAGAAGATAATGAAAGAGAGGTTAGAGAAATTTTTGAGACTTACAAACCAGAAATAAGAGTTTTTAATACATCAATTAATAGAAAAGGGCCTTGTTTTGTAAGTGACGAAAAAGTTAAGCATTCTCATTCATAGATTTTGATTTTAATGTTGCTGCTTCTACTGCTCTTATAAGTGTAGCCCTTAATTTAGCGGATTCAATTTCATGGATAGCTGTAATGGTTGTACCCCCCGGTGTTGCAACCATATCTTTCAATTCTCCTGGATGTTTATTAGTCTCTAACACTAATTTTGCTGCACCTAACACCATTTGAGCGGCTAATTTCAGCGATATTGCCCTCGGTAGTCCCATTTTTACACCCCCATCAGCTAAAGCTTCAATAATAATAAATAAATAAGCAGGTCCGCTTCCTGATAACCCTGTGACCGCATCCAAATGTTTTTCCTCTAATTCTACAATAATACCAAGTTCATTGAACAACCTCTTTACAAAATCTAATTCCTGTTGCTTTATATGTTCATTAGATGAGATTGCTGAGGCAGCAGCTTTTACTAATAGGGGAGTATTGGTCATAATTCTAATAATACCCACTTGTTTGTCGATATATTTACTAACATGGTTTATTGAAATTCCCGCAGCAATTGTAATTATTACGTGATCACTTGTAATCAATGAGCCAATTTCTTTTAAAACCTCATCGATTACCTGTGGTAATACAGCAATAAGTATATATTTAGCTTCTTTAACTAATGTTTTACTACTTTCAGCAAAATCAACTTTTAATTCTTTACTTCTGTTTTGAAGAAGTTCTTGATCGATATCATATATAATAATTTTTTCCGTATCTATTGCTTTAGAATTAGTTAATACTCTCAAAAGGGCAGTCCCAATTTTGCCAATACCAATAATTCCTAGTTCTTTGTGAAACATATGTAATCAATTTTATTTATTCTTTAGAAATTAAATATTTCATAGGTATATTCTATTTAAAAAATCTTTTTAAAATCATAATGAAAGTTCATATTAAAGATCTTGTGTGTTATAGGTTGTATAAATGGGATTTTAAATTTTCAATGAGATCTAACCTTATACTACCTTGGTTTCTGTCATATCCCTCACATACCATACTCCGAACACCAATTATGTCTGGATTAACTTTCCTAATCTTAGGCAGAACATTTTCCTTTAAATTCCCTGCTAAAGCGACTTTTAAATTTAATTGATTAGCTTTATTTTTAAATTCAATCAATTCACTAACATTCAAAAAATCAAATAATCCTTTATTATCTTTGATATACGTATCAAGCATAGCTATATCAGCTCCAGCTCCAGCTGCAATTATAGGAATTGATAAGAAGTCTAGTCCTCCATCCATTCGTAAATAGTCTCCATATCCAGCAGTTACAACTATAATATCTCTATTATAGTTTTTTACTGCTCTTACAACACATTTCATTAATTTTACCCCCTCTTCAATGGTTTTTGGACCTTTTAACCCTACTTTAATTATATCAGCACCAGATGCTGCTGCCCCTAAAGCTGCTAAAGAAGCAGAACCAGGTAAATTAGGAAAGTCTCCAATAGTTGCACTCAAGAGTTGAGTACTATTGGTAGGGATTAAATTTTTCATTTCTTTGATAATCCAAGGAAAATTCGCGCCAAGAGAACCTTCTTCAGGATTTTTACAATCAATAAAATCAACATTTGCTAAAATCACAGTCTTAGCTTCTTCAATTGTTTTAGGGCTTATTAAAAGCTTAATTTTTTTGCTCATTTCTTATCATATATAATTTAAAAATATTAAAAAATTTATTTGAGACTAACATTGAGAACCTAATTTAAAATTCAAGACGTTTTTATTAATAGTCTTAAAAGATTAACAACTATTAACTGAGTGGGGATTCTATAATAAATTAAAGAGTTTTTTATATGATCACATTAGAAATATTAGAATCTCTCTAATTATTCAATACTAATTTGGATTTGTAATTTTTTAACCGCTCTATTTAAAGGTCTTCAAACTTTCTTTTAGAACAGATATATATAAAAATTTAAATTAAATCATTGTTATTAAATATAAAAAAAAGAATATTGGGTTATAATGTCTCCTAAAGAATTTACAAAAGTAGATATTACTAATGAAGTATTTAAAGAACCAAAAGAGGTAATTAGCCAATTATCTGACATTATGGATCTTAAATATACAAAAGTTATACAGACTTACGTTATGGAAGATCGAAGGCTAAACCTAGCATTAGAACACGAGGGTTCTAGCTATTTCAAAGGAAAGGTTGTCTGGATAGGTAATAAAAAAGATGATACAGAGGGATCAATATTTTGTGTTGATACGAAAGATGAATTAAAACAAATTAATCCAACAGCTGAAAATACTGAAAAAGTAATATTAGATGTTAAAAAAGATATAATTAAAGTATCAACTGCTTCAAAAACTAAATGCTCCGTATGCGGTAAAAATATTGAAATTTTTGATGAAGTGACTGGATGTCCCATATGTGAAGCAAAAGCACATAAAGATCATTTGACAGATTGGGTAAGGATGAAGCACACATGCCCAGTTTGTAAAAAATCTTTAAATGTCTCTAGTACAGGAGTAATTTTTATTGAGTAAAACTATTTAAAAACTAATTTTTCTTACTTTTTCAATATCTATTGTACCGTCATAAAGAGCAGTTGCAATTAATATCCCTGCGAAGTTATTTTGTTTATAGCTTAAAATATCTTTGTAATCTTTAATTCCACCACCCACATAGATGTCTCCATCGAAAGATTCTTGAATCTCAAAATATTGTTGAGGGATACCACCAATTTTTTGCCCTACCCTATATAAATCTAAAAGGATTAACTCTTTAATACCCATTGATTCGACTCTATTAATTATTTCTAAAGAAGATTTATTGATCAATCCCTTAGCTTTAGTTAGTATTTCTCCTTTATACATATCTATACTTATAATCAGATTTTTTTTACCCAATATATCTAAAGCCTTTTCTACAACTCCCAAACTTTGGATTGTCTCCAACCCAATTATTAATTTTTTAATTTCATATTGAGAAAATTGTTGAATGTCTTTTACATCAACTATTCCAGGATCAATTAAGATATGTATTCTCGAGATCTTTAAGAGATCCGCTAATAGTTCAAAATTAGGTTTTTTACGAGTTATGGCATCTAGATCTGCTATATAAAATTCATTGAATTTATAAATATGCTTAAGAACTTTCAATATTTCTATCGGGTTGGTTGAATTAAATAATTTTGATTTCAGAGGTTTATATCTAGCTCTTTCGCCTTTAACAGCATGTACTGCTTCCGAATTTAATATATCTAATACAGGTATAACTTTAAATTTCCTCATATGTCCCCTCGAGATATTATTTGGTTTTTAAATTTGCTTTGACTATAACTGTTATTATTAGATTTATGCATCAATCCATTCTTGAAAAATTACCTTTATTTAATACTCTCTAATTTTAAAAGAATTAGATTTTAATTAACAAATAAATAATTTTTTTTTTAAATAATAGTTGATGAAATAATTTTAAAAGGTAAATTTTTATATTATGAGCGAAATGAAAACTGAGGCGTATATTAATAAAATAATCGAAAGTACAGGTTTAACAAGAAAAGAAATACAAGATATGGTTGAAGATAAAAAGAAGGAATTAAAAGGTTTAATCTCAGAAGAAGGAGCCTTATTCGTTATAGCTAGAGAGCTAGGCGTTGACGTAAAAGAGGAAAATAAAGATTTAATGAATGATATTGAAATATTCATATCAGATATTACATTCAATATGAAAAATATTAATATTATTGGTAGAATAAAAGAAATTTATAACGCAAACAAATTTAATAAAGTTGATGGAGGAACTGGCTATGTAGGGTCTTTCCTATTACATGATACAACAGGAGATATTCGAATTGTCTTATGGGATGATCATGTTGATTTATTTAACAAAGATAATTTTCAACAAAATGAATTGGTTAAAATTGTAAATGGAACTGTAAGAAAAGGAAAATTTGAAGATAAAGAAATTCATATAGGAAAATTCGGAGGAGTTATCCTGTCCCCTAACGATGTAGATTATAAAAAATATCCTAAAATTAAATTTAAATTAACAAATATCAAAGATGTTAATTTAAATCTTAAGTCAATATCATTGGAAGGAAAAGTTATCCAAATATCACCTATAAAGGAATTTACGAGAAAAAATGGAGAACTAGGAAAAGTTAGTTCCCTATCTTTATTAGATACAACAGGATCAATTCGAATAACATTTTGGAATGATGACACGACAAAATTAGAATCTATAAAGGTAAATGATGTTATATCAATTTCAAATTTAAATCCAAGATTAAATTCTTTAGATTCTAGAACTATTGATCTATATGCATCCAAATACTCAATCATAAAAAAGATCCAAAAGGACATTCAAATAGAAGTAGGGTTAGTAAAGAATATTAACAAACTTCAAGAAATTAATGGTATTGTCTCATTTAAAGGAGTGATAACTTCGCTTGATGATTTAAAAGAAATTACTTCAAAATCGGGTGAAATTCTTTCTTTATTAGGATTTATTGTTAGTGATAATACTAATTGGATTAGAGTAACCTTATGGCGAGATATGGCAGAAGATTTTTCAACTAAATTATCAATCGGTCAAGGATTGTTGTTAAAAAATGTCTCATTAAGGTTTAATAACTTTTCCCAAAGAAATGAGATCTCTACAATAAGTGATTCTACCCTAGATCTAATTGATTTAGAAATAGAAAACCTCAAGATCATGGATTTTTCTAAAATAAGTCAAGGTACTTCCTTTTCTGGTAATTATATAAAAATTGATTCGATTAATAACCCGGGGGTTGTAGAAATTAAGGGTTATATTGCTAGAGATCTTAACAACATAACAATTTATGAAGCGTGTCCAAAATGTATGAAAAAACTAGAGAATTGTGATTGTGACACGAGAGAGACAACAGAATTTCGAATGATTACTAATCTTACAATCGATGATGGTAATGGATCAATCAGAACAACCTTTATGGGAGAAAAAGCTGAGAAGCTTCTTGGTGTTGAAACAAATAAACTTGTCCAAATTAGAGAAACACCAGATTTTGAAAAATTTTTAGAAACAAAATCCTCTGAATTCCTAGGTAAGGATATAATAATAAAGGGAAAAGCTAAATTTAGTGAATATTCTAGTTCTTATGAAATTTCGGTGTATGATTTCAAATATTTAGACATTGATGAAGAATTAGAAAGAGTAATGAAAACTATAGAAACTTAGGATTTTTATAATATTCACATTTCTCATTAATAAAATATCTTAATTATTCTTTTATTCATATTATACTTTGATCGACCTATGAATAAAGTAGATATAGTTGGATTGGGTGAAGTTGTCATTGATTGGGTCTCCAAAATTCCACATTTCCCTAAACCAGATGAAAAAATAGATGCTTTAAGTGAACATTATTTTCCAGGTGGCGTAACAGCAAATTATTTAGTTGCAGTTTCACGTTTAGGGGTTAGTTGTGGTTTTATTGGAGCTGTTGGAAATGATCATTATGGAGATTTCTTAATAGAAGATTTTAAGAAAGAAAAAGTGGATATATTATTTACATTAAAGAAATCAGGATTACAAACTCCAGTAAATTTTATTTTTATTTGTAATGGTGAAAAAACGATAATTCAATCACCTCATATGCAAATTACTAAGTTAACATTATCAGATTTACCAGAATCCTATATTGCTAAATCAAAACTTTTGCATACTACAATAATTCATTCTAAAATAGCAGAGAAAGCTATTAATATTGCAAAAGAATATGATGTAAATATTAGTATTGATTTGGAATCTCAAATTGCCCAAAAGGGATGGAATAATTTAAAGCATATTTTATTGAATGCGGATGTTCTAATTCCTAATGCTGAAGGTGCTAAAAGTATAACAGATTGTGAAACCCCTAGAGAATCAGCTAATGAATTGATCAATAGAGGGATTCCTATTGTCATCATAACTTTAGGAAATAAGGGAGCACTGGTTACTACAGAAAATTTTCAGAAAGAAGTGCCTACATTTGAGGTTGATGATATTATCGATACAACAGGGGCAGGTGATACATTTAATGGTGCTTTTTCTGTAGCTTATTGGATTCATAAATGGGATTTAGAAAAGTCAGTCAAATATGCAAATGCTGCAGCCTCTTTAAAAATCCAGAAATTAGGAGCCAGAACAGGGATGCCGATTAAAAGTCAATTAAAAAATTTTTTATTAGAGCATGATCCTAGTTTTAAATTTTAATGTAAACCTGATTGAGAAAACAAATTTATTTATTGAGAAATAAGACAAATTTTACTATAGTCACTAGGATTGTTAATGATATTGTTGTAGTTTTCAATAATAATTTCAGGAGTTAATTCTGAAACCTCTCGATTAAATGGCCAAATTCCTATAGTTATATCACCTAGATTTTTAACATTTCCAATTAAATATCCGTATTTGTCTTTCCCTGATTTTAACGTAAATAAGATAATCAAGTAGTAATTATAATTTACATTAGAGTTAATATTTCCTACTGTTATAACTTCTTCAATATTTTGAAAAATTAATATATTTTCAGATTTTTCACTCAAGATTTTTAGTTCCTGAAGAAACCTAGAAGGTACAATGATTGGTTTTTTAAAACCAAGATTCTTAAAATTTAAAGTAAGATTTTTATTTTCCATATACTGAATTGCTTTAAAAATTACTTTATAAATTATTGAATCCATAAAACCTACTAAAATAAAATTTGTTTTAGATATATAAATCGTTAATATATAGCTTTCTTAAAATAATACTGTGTTAATTATGATCCTTGGATAAGAATATTTTCTTCAGGAAACCCTAAATCGATTAATAATTTTTTCATTTTAAAGCGATGATCTCCTTGAAGCTCAACACCGTTGTCTCTTACAGTTCCCCCAGAAGCACATTTTTTTTTTGCTTTTGTTAATATATTTTTTAAATTTACATCAAAATCTCCAACAAAAGTAATTACAGTTACAACTCTCCCCCATTTTCTTCTATCGTTAGAAATAACTATTTGTTGTTCATCAGCACTTAAACTATCACAAATACAGAGTTCTTTTGGAAAGCTACATAATGGACAAATGTCGTCGTCTTTAATACTCTCTTATCACAACCTTTCTTAATTAAAACTTATTAAATTCAGTACTAAAAAATAATAGAACAAAATCTTATAAAAATCTTTTTTATTTTAGCTTATATCTTTATGTTATTTAAAAACAGTGTCTGTAAATTCATTTATAATCTTCAAACCATTAAAAAATTAGGTTTTTTTTTAGATCAATCTTATGTAATTTTATTTTGGATTTTTTCAATGCGAATACTTTCAAAAAAATATTTAAGGCTAAATTTTTATTATTTATCAATAAGCTAATTCTTTATGACGTGATATTTCTGTGATTAACTAAAATGCAAAGTTCATGGATATTTAAAGTTATTGTTGCAGGAGCGGGGGGAGTAGGAAAAACAGCAATGATTACTCGATATTGTACAGGTAAATTCGAAGAAGGTTATAAAATGACAATAGGAGCAGGATTTCATACCAAATCTGAAATTCTTGACACAAAAGAAGCAGTTAAAATGCAATTATGGGATTTCGCGGGTGAAAAACGTTTTCGTGAGCTCCTACCTGATTATTGTAAGGGAGCAAGTGGCGCTTTTATTTGTTTTGATATAAGTGATTATGATACTTTTAGAGAAATACCAGAATGGCTTAAGATCATACGTCAAAAAGCAGGATTCATCCCAATAATTCTATTGGGGATGAAATGGGACCTCCAAGATCATGAAGTGGAATTTGAAGTTGCTAATGATTATGCTATTAGAGCGAAATGTAACCAGTGTGTATTCTGTTCCTCGAAAGAAAATATAAATATAAATGAATCCTTCCAGGCCATGGCAAAATGGCTAATATATTATGCAACTCAGAGTTAGAATATAGAGAATCATAATATGTCTAATTTGTAAAGTAATAAAGAAAAAGCTAAATATTATATTTAATAAAATTATATATCGAAAAAAGGTAATAATTGAGCCTCCGTAGCTCAGCTAGGTAGAGCACTCGGCTGTTAACCGAGCGGTCGCATGTTCGATTTCTTTGTTCAACCTCTAAACAAGAAGAAAACCATGCCGGGGGCGCATTTTTTCCCTTAAAATTTTGTTTTATTAAGATTTGTAGATAACATATAGTTTATGAACATTATAAAAATACACTTTCTATATAAAATAGTGCTCCTACCGGGATTTGAACCCGGGTCACCAGGGTGAAAGCCTAGCATTCAAGTATATATTCAAATAATAAATACTGCTTGGCCGGACTACACTATAGGAGCGGATTTATTATAAGAGTTTCCATAATCGGTTTTTTTTATAAATCGTATAATGAAATCTTAAACTAATATTAGAA